>NZ_PDDL01000164.1:0-5249 GCF_020833785.1 Kocuria sp. CCUG 69068 | reverse complement strand
GCGAGTCCTTCGGCGTCGCCGCCCCCCGGCCGCAGACCGGCCGTCTCGACGCCGGTCGCACCGCCCCGCCGGTGCTCGACGGCACCGCCGCCCCCCGCGCGGCCGGGGCCGCGGCGGAGCCCACCGACCCCTCGACCGAACGCGAAGGAAAGCACCGGTAATGCTCTCTCAGGAAATCACCAAGCGCTGGCTGGACTACTTCGAAGGCCAGGGCCACACCGTGGTGCCCTCCGCCTCGCTGATCTCCTCCCAGCCGGGTGCCATGTTCACGATCGCGGGCATGGTCCCGTTCATCCCGTACTTCCTCGGCCAGGAGACCGCCCCCTACCGGCGCGCCACGTCCATCCAGAAGTGCATCCGCACCCTCGACATCGACGAGGTGGGCAAGACCGCCCGGCACGGCACGTTCTTCCAGATGGCCGGCAACTTCTCCTTCGGCGACTACTTCAAGGAGCGCGCCATCCCCATGGCGTGGGAGCTGCTCACCAGCCCGCTCGAGAAGGGCGGCTTCGGCCTGGACCCGGACCGGCTGTGGGTGACCGTCTACGAGGGCGACGAGGAGTCCTACACGCTCTGGAAGGACACCGTGGGGGTGCCTGCCGAGCGGATCCAGCGGCTGGGCCGGGACGAGAACTACTGGGACACCGGCCAGCCCGGTCCCGCGGGCCCCGACTCCGAGATCTTCTACGACCGCGGCCCCCGGTACGGCCGGGAGGGCGGCCCGGCCGTCGACGACGACCGGTACATCGAGATCTGGAACCTCGTCTTCATGCAGTACCAGCGCGGTGAGGGCTCGGGCAAGGACTACGAGATCCTGGGCGACCTCCCCGAGCAGAACATCGACACCGGCCTCGGCGTCGAGCGCCTGGCCATGCTGCTCCAGGGCGTCGAGAACTTCTACGAGACCGACCAGGTCCGCCCCGTCCTGGACCGGGCGTCCGAGCTCTCGGGGAAGCGCTACCACGGCTCCGAGAAGCCGGGGGAGGAGGGCTACGACGACGACGTGCGGATGCGCGTGGTCGCCGACCACGTCCGCTCCTCGCTGATGCTCATCGCGGACGGCGTGAGCCCGTCCAACGAGGGCCGCGGGTACATCCTGCGCCGCCTGCTGCGCCGCGCGATCCGCGCGATGCGCCTGATGGGCGTCACCGAGCCCTGCCTGCCCGTGCTGCTGCCCGCCTCCCGGGACGCCATGCGCGGCGTCTACCCCTACGTGGCCGAGGACTTCGAGCGGATCTCCCGGATCGCCTACGCCGAGGAGCGGGCGTTCCTGAAGACCATCGAGTCCGGCACCACCCGGCTCAACGAGGCCGTGGCCGGCGCCCGGCGCCAGGGCCAGGCCGTCTCCGGCGCGGAGGCCTTCGCCCTGCACGACACCTACGGCTTCCCCATCGACCTGACCCTCGAGATGGCCGCGGAGGCCGGGGTCGCGGTCGACGAGACGGCCTTCCGCGGTCTCATGGAGGAGCAGCGCCACCGCGCGCAGCAGGACGCCCGCGCCAAGAAGGGCGCCCACGCCGACCTCTCGGTGTTCCGCCGGCTCGTCGACGAGGGCGGCTCGGTGTTCACCGGCTACACCCGGCTCGGCCACGAGACCGTGCTGCGCGCCCTGCTGCAGGACGGCGTGACCGTCCCTGCAGCCTCGGCCGGGGAGCACGTCGAGGTCGTCCTCGACGAGACGCCGTTCTACGCCGAGGCCGGCGGCCAGGCCGCCGACCGGGGCACCATCAGCGGCGACGGCTTCGTGCTCGAGGTCACCGACGTCCAGCAGCCCGTGAAGGGGCTGTCCGTGCACCAGGCGGTCGTGCGCGAGGGCGAGGCCCTTTCCGGGGCCACGGTGCTCGCCCAGGTGGACGTCGCCCGCCGGCGCGCCGCCGAGGCCGCCCACACCGGCACCCACATCGTCCACGCGGCCCTGCACGACATCCTCGGCCCCGAGGCCGTCCAGCGCGGTTCCTTCAACAAGGAGGGGTACCTGCGCTTCGACTTCGCGTGGGGCGAGGGGCTCGCCGAGGCCCAGCGCCGGGAGATCGAGGAGGTCTCCAACGCGGCGATCCACGCCAACCACGAGGTCGTCACGCAGGAGATGGCCCTCGACGAGGCCAAGGCCATGGGCGCCATGTCCCTGTTCGGCGAGAAGTACGGGGACCGGGTGCGCGTGGTCGAGCTGAACGGACCCTGGTCCCGGGAGCTGTGCGGCGGCACGCACGTGGGCGGCACCGCCCAGATCGGCTCCCTCACCCTGCTCACCGAGCAATCCGTGGGCTCGGGCAACCGCCGCGTCGAGGCGCTCGTGGGCCTGGACTCGTTCCGCCACCTCGCGGCCGAGCGGACCCTCGTGCACCAGCTCACCGGCATGCTCAAGGTGCAGTCCTCCGCGGAGCTGCCCGAGCGCCTGGCGGGCACCCTCGAGAAGCTGAAGTCGGCCGAGAAGGAGCTCGCGGTCCTGCGCCGGGAGAAGTTCCAGGCGCAGGCCGGCGCCCTGCTCGACGGCGTGCGGGAGGTCGGCGCCGTAAAGGTCCTGACCCACGACATGGGCGAGGTCTCCGGGGCCGACGACGTCCGCTCGCTCGCCCTCGACCTGCGCGGCCGGATGACGGCGGAGCCGTTCGTCGTCGCCGTCACGGGCACGGCCAAGGGCCGTCCCCTGGTCCTCGTGGCGACCACCGAGGGCGCCCGCGCGGCCGGGGTGCAGGCCGGCCGGCTCGTGCGCACGGCCGCCAAGGTCCTCGGCGGCGGCGGCGGCGGCAAGGACGACATCGCCCAGGGCGGCGGGCAGGACCCGGCCAAGACGGGGGCCGCCCTGGACGCGGTGCTGGCCGACATCGCCCGGGCGACGGGCGGCGCCGCCGCGTGAGCGACGCCTACGCCCGGGGACGGCGGATGGGGGTCGACGTCGGCCTCGTCCGCGTCGGGGTCGCCCTGTGCGACCCCGACGGCATCCTCGCCACGCCGCTTACCACGCTGCGGCGCGACCCCGACCCCCGGAAGGGCTTCGACGTGAAGCTGCTGGCCGGTCTGGTCCAGGAGCACGACGTCGTCGCCGTCTACGTGGGGCTGCCCCGCAGCCTTGACGGCGGGGAGAACGCCTCGACCGCGATGGCGCGCGACTACGCGGAGGCCCTCGTGCGGCGGCTGCGCGTGAAGGGCCGCGACGTGCCGGTGCGGCTGGTCGACGAGCGCCTCAGCACCGTGGACGCCCACCGGGCGCTGCTGGAGGCCGGGGTCGCCCGCCGCGACCACATGGACAAGGTCGACCAGGTGGCCGCGGCCACCATCCTCCAGAGCGCCGTGGACCGGGCCAGGGCGACCGGGGCGGAGCCCGGCGCGCCGGTGGAACCGCCGGTCCCCGGCGCCGCGGCACCCGCCGTCCCGCATAATGGGGGTGACCGCGACGGGCAGGGTCCGGCCGCGGCCCGCCGCGGGGAGTCGTCCACCGGAGCCGGGAACACGGCCGAGGACACCGCCGAGGACACCGCCGGAGCGCCCGACCGGGCGCGGACGGCACCGTTGACGACCACCGATCCGGACGGAGAGCATTCGTGAGCGACGATCCGTACGACCAGTCGGCGCCCCGCCGACCCGAGGCGCCCCGGGAGTCGTCCGGCGGCGGTCTGGGCAGCCTCCTGGACGCCCCGTCCTCGAGGGAGCCCTCCACGGGCCTGCGCGGCGTCTTCGAGCACGAGGAGCTCACCCCCGAGCAGGTCAAGCGGCGCCGGCGCCGCGGCCGCGTCTCACTGACCACGGCCATCGCCCTGTTCCTGCTCGCCGCGCTGATCACGGTGTCCGTGCTCGGCTCCACCTTCCGGTGGTTCGAGGTCCGCGACTACCGCGGCGACGGCAAGGACCCCGTGACCTTCTCCGTGGCCGACGGCGCCACCACCGGCCAGATCGCCGTGGCCCTCGAGGCGCAGGGGATCGTGGCGGACGCCGAGACGTTCGTCGAGACCTACCAGGAGGAGCACGCCGAGCAGTTCATCCAGCCGGGCGAGTACGAGCTGCGCACGGAGATGAGCTCGGAGGCCGCCGTGGACGCGCTCATGGAGGAGGACGAGGCCACCCACTACGCGGCGGTCAACCGGACCCTGCGCATGACCGACGTGTTCGGGGTCCTCAGCGAGTCCACCGGCATCCCCGTCTCCGAGTTCGAGGCCTACCGGGAGGACACGGCGACGTTCGGGATCCCGGACCGCTTCCCCACCCTCGAGGGCTGGCTGCACCCGGGCGAGTACCGGTTCCCGCTGGACGCCACGGCGGAGCAGATCCTGCAGACGATGGTGGACCGCACCCGCACGACCCTCGACGACAACGGCATCAGCGACGAGGACCAGATCTTCGAGGTGCTCACCATCGGCTCGATCATCGAGTTCGAGGTCCAGCCCGAGCACTACGACGTGGTGGCCGGCGCGATCGAGAACCGGCTCGAGAACCCCGACGGCGAGACCTCCGGTTTCATCCAGTCCGACGCGTCCGTGACCTACGGCCTCGACCGCCGCAGCTACGACTTCTCGGAGGAGGAGCGCCGCGACGAGTCCAACCGGTACAACACCTTCGCCAACCCCGGCCTGCCGGTGGGCCCCATCGGCTCCCCGGGCGACGCCGCCATCGCGGCGGCCGCCGACCCGCAGGACAACGACTACTACTTCTGGGTGACCGTGGACCTGGACACGGGCGAGACGAAGTTCGCCGAGACCTACGCGGAGCACCTGGGGTACGTGGAGGAGTACAACCAGTGGTGCAGCGAGAACGAGGGCCGGTGCGGGTGAGTCCCGCCCGCGCCGCCGTGGTGGGCCACCCCATCGGCCACTCGAGGTCCCCGGACCTGCACCGCGCCGCGTACGCGGTGCTGGGCGAGGACGTGCACTACGACGCCCACGACCTGGTCGAGGAGCAGCTCCCGCCGTTCGTCGACGCCCGCCGGTCCGATCCCGCCTGGCGCGGGCTGTCGGTGACGATGCCCCTGAAGTCGGTGGCCGCCGCGTGCGCGGACGAGCTCACGGTCCTCGGGGCGGCGGTGGGCGCGGTCAACACCCTGCTCTTCCGCCCGGACGGGACGGTGCTCGGCCACAACACCGACGTCACCGGCATCGTGGGCGCGGTGCTCGCGGCGGGCACCGTGCCGGCCGTCCCCCGGGCCGCCGTCCTCGGCGGGGGCGGCACGGCCACGGCCGCCGTCGCCGCCGCGCAGCGGCTCGGGGCCGCCTCCGTGGACGTCTTCGTGCGCTCCGAAAAAAGAGAAAGGCGCGCGG
>NZ_PDDL01000163.1:0-5285 GCF_020833785.1 Kocuria sp. CCUG 69068 | reverse complement strand
GGGCCCGTGCGACCGCGGCCGCGGGGGGCTCCCCGGCAGGAGGCCGTCCCGGCTCAGGCTCCCGGGGACCGCAGGTGCCGGGGGCCCGGCACGAGGTTGCCCGTCCCGGCGAGGGCCCGGCGGTGCCGCCCCTCGGCGGTGCGCGCCAGCCACCACCGCCAGCCGCGCATCACCTGGCCCTTCGCCCACTGGTTGAGCCGGTGCGCCCAGTGGAACTCGGTGCCCCAGATGCCGAGCCCCAGGAAGATGGCGAGCCACCCCGGGCCGGGCGTCACGAGCATGATCAGGCCCGCCAGCACGAAGACGCCCCCGAGGACCGTCACGAGCGTCCGGTAGGCCACGAACAGCAGGGGGTGGCCGCGGGACCAGCGGCGCAGCCGGCCGAGGGCCTGCCGCACACGGCTGTCGGAGCTCTCCCCCTGGGCGATCTCCTCCTCGAGGCTGCTCACGGCCGCCGCCTCAGACCGCCGTGCCCACGATGACGGGCTCGGCGACGAGGTCCACCCCGTAGACGGACGCGACGCCGTCGCGCACCGTCCGGGCCAGCGCCATGAGGTCCTGGGCGGAGGCGCCGCCGCGGTTGGTGAGGGCGAGCGTGTGCTTGGTGGACAGGGAGGCGCGGCCCCCGGCGACGGCGGCGCCGTCGAGGTCCAGGAGCTCGTTGCGGGTCCCGGGCAGGCCGAAGCCCTTGCCGAAGCCGGCGTGGTCGATGAGCCACGCGGCCGAGAGCTTGACCCGGTCCTCGAGCGGGCGGCCCGCGGCGTCCACCACGGGGAAGCGGGGGGCGTCGGCGGGCAGCCGCTCCCCCAGGGCGTCGGCCGGGAGGATGGGGTTCGTGAAGAACGACCCGGTGCTGTAGGTGTCGCGGTCCTCCGGGTCGAGGACCATGCCCTTGCCCGCGCGCAGCGCCAGGACCGTCTCCCGCACCCGCTCCAGCGGGGCGCGCTCCCCCACCTGGACGCCGAGCCGGCGGGCGAGCTCGCCGTAGCGCACCGGGGCGCTCTCGGTGCCGCGCTCGAGCCGGAACCGCACGGCGAGCACCACGTGGCGCGGGGAGCCGGCCACCGTGCTGCGCTTGAGGGCCGAGTCCCGGTAGGAGAACGCCAGGTCGGCCGGGGCGAAGTCCCGCACGCGCCGCTCCCGGCGGTCCCAGACCCGCACCAGCTCGACGGTCTGGGCCACCTCCTGGCCGTAGGCCCCCACGTTCTGCACCGGGGTGGCACCCGTGGTGCCGGGGATCCCGGCCAGGGCCTCGATGCCGACCAGCCTTTCGGCCACGGCCTGCGCCACGAGCTCGTCCCACGGGTGGCCGGCCTGGACCTCGAGGAGGGCGCCGGCGGGATCCTCGGCGAGGACCTCGACGCCGCGCGAGAGCACGTGCACCACGGTGCCCGCGAACCCGGCGTCGGCCGCGATGAGGTTGGAGCCGCCGCCCACCACGAGCACGTCCCGCCCGGCGGCGTCGGCCGCCGCCACGGCGTCGACGACCGCCTGCTCGGACTCCGCCCGCACGTAGTCGCGGGCGGGCCCGCCCACGGCGGCGGTCGTGAGGTCTGCGATGCGAGGGGACGTCATGGCGACCACCCTATCGGGCGGCCCGCGGTGCCCCGGCCCGGACTCACGCCAGCCGCACCACGGCCTGGGCCTTGACCAGCACCTTCAGCGCCGCGGCGGTCGCCGGGTCGGCTCCCGCCGCGGAGAGGTCGGGGGCGGTCACGGTGAGGTCGACGCGCACGGTGCGGGCGGCGTCGTCGAGGGCGCCGATCTTCCCGGACACCGTGAGGGCCGTGGAGGCCTCGACCGCGGTCCCGAACCGGTTGGGGACGACCACCGGCTTGGTGAAGCGCGTCTGGTAGTCGACCACGGCGCCGGGGTCGCCGGCCCAGTCGGTCACGAGCTGCACGGCCGCGCCCATCGTGAGCATCCCGTGGGCGATGACGTCGGGCAGGTCCACGGAGCGGGCGAACTCCTCGTTCCAGTGGATGGGGTTGAGGTCCCCGGAGGCCCCCGCGTACCGGACCAGGTCCGCGCGGGAGAGCTCGATCCGGCGCTGCCCGATCTCCTGGCCCTTCTCGAGGCTGTCGAAGGCGATGCTCACGGTCACTGGTCCTCTCCGCGCACGAGCAGGGACGAGACGGTGGTGGCGACGTGCTCGCCGTCCGCGGCGCGGATCTCGGCGCGGGACGTCACCATCGCCCCGGAGCCCATGGCCCGGACCTGGTCGACGTGCAGCTCGGCCACGAGCTCGTCCCCGGCGACGATCGGGCGGTGGTGGGTGAAGCGCTGGTCGGCGTGGACCACGCGGGAGAAGTCGATGCCGGCCTCGGGGTCGGCGATCAGGGCGGCGTCGGCGCGCTGGGCCACCACGATGGCGAAGGTGGGGGGCGCCACGAGGTCGGGGTGGCCGAGGGACCGGGCCGCCTCGACGTCGTGGTGGGCGGGGTGGGCGGCCTGGACGGCGCGGGCGAAGTCGCGGATCGCCTCCCGTCCGACGCTGTAGGGCTCGGCCGGCGGGTAGGTCCGCCCGACGAGATCGGGGTTCACGGGCATGGCAGCTCCTCGCTGGACGGGCCGCGCGCGGGCGGCGGGACCCGTCCAGTCTACGGCGGCGCGCCCCGCCCCGCCGGGCGCCGCCGTCCGGGGCATGTACACTCCTGCCCATGGATCTCCTGGACGTCGGCCGGATCGTCGCAGGGCTGGCGCTGCTGGTCCTCGGCGGAGAACTCCTGGTGCGGGGGGCGTCCGCGCTCGCCCGGCGGGTGGGGATCTCCTCCCTCGTGGTCGGGCTCACCGTGGTCTCGGCCGCCACGTCGGCGCCGGAGCTCGCCGTCACCGTCGGCGCCGTGCTGCGCGACGAGCCGGGCCTGGCCGTCGGGAACGTGGTCGGCAGCAACATCGTCAACGTCCTGCTCATCCTCGGGCTCTCCGCCCTCGTCGTTCCCCTCGCGGTGAAGCAGCGGCTGGTGCGCTTCGACCTCCCCTGGATGGTCGTGCTGTCGATCGGGCTGCTGCTCGTGTCCCTCGACGGGCGGATCGGCGCGGTCGACGGAGTGGTCCTTCTCGCCGCCGTGGTGCTGCACACGGTGCTGACCGTCGTGATCGGCCGGCGCGGTGCCCCCGTCCCCGCGGCGGCGCCGTCCGGGGACCGCGGAGCCGGCGGCGGCACCGGCGGTGCCGAGGACGTCAGGACCGAGGAGGAGCCGCCCCCGGCCTCGGTCCCCCGGTCCGTGCTGCTCGTGGTGCTGGGGATCGCCCTGCTGGTCGCCGGCGCGACCCTGCTCGTCGAGGGGGCGGTGAGCATCGCCACGTCGCTGGGGGTCAGCAGCCTGGTGGTCGGGCTGACCGTGGTGGCCGTCGGGACATCGCTGCCCGAGCTGGCGACCTCCGTCATCGCGGTGCGCCGCGGTGAGCGCGACCTGGCCGTGGGCAACGTGGTGGGCAGCAACATCTTCAACATCGGGGTGGTGCTCGGCCTGCCGGCGCTGATCTCCCCCGGGGGCATCCCGGTGTCCGGTGCCGCGGTGGCCCTCGACATCCCGGTGATGCTGGCCGCCGCGGTCGCCCTGCTCCCCATCGCGTTCACCGGGTTCGCGGTGGCCCGCTGGGAGGGCGCCCTGTTCGTGGCCCTGTACGCCGCCTACACCGGCTACGTGGTGCTCGCGGCCACCGAGCACGACGCCCTGGAGGGGTTCACGTGGACCATGGCGTGGTTCGTCCTGCCGCTGGTCGCGCTGACGCTCGCCGTCTTCACCGCCTACGAGATCGGCCTGCACCGTGGCCGCCGGGATCCGCCGCGCTCGCCGTGACCGGTCCGCCCGGACCTGCGTCGGGTCCTGGACGGGGTGCCGGATCGAGGGGCCGGTGCCGGGCCGGCCCGGGGACGACAAAAGCCCGTGACCGGAGGGTCACGGGCTTTTCGCCGTAGCGGTGGACGGGCTCGATCCGTCGACCTCACGATTATGAGTCGTGCGCTCTAACCAGCTGAGCTACACCGCCAGAGGGATGAGACACCGCGGCTGACGGCCTTGACGGCCGGGCCACGGGATCTCATCACGAGAGCCCCGACCGGGAATCGATCCCGGGACCTCCATCTTACCAAGATGGCGCTCTACCACTGAGCTATCGGGGCAACGACGAAGACTCTACCAGCACGTTTCGGGAGAACCAAAATCGCCGGCCACCCCTCTCCAGCACCTCCGGAGCCGTCCTGCCGGCCCTGGATCGGACAGGGTTCTCCGGCCCGTCGGCGCCGTCCCGCCCGCCCGGGCCGGGGCGCCCCGACACGGCCGGCAGGCGCCCCGGACCCGGCGCTCAGTCGTCCACGTCGTCGTCCCGGTCGTCGTCCCGGTCGTCGTCCCAGTCGTCGTCGAGCGGGGCGGGCTGCACGGGCAGCGGGACCTGGGCCGGGGGTGCGGGGACGGCCGGCGGGGCAGGATCGGGGGCGGCCGGCAGGGCGGGCGGGGCCGGCGGCGGCTCGACCGGAGGGAGCGGCACCGCGGAGCCCCCCGCGTCCCCGCGGTCCGGTCCCGGGGCGTCTCCCCCGTCCTGCGCGGGGCCGGTGGGGGACGGCGACGACGACGGGTCCCCGGCCGGCGGCGCCGTGCCGGCCGACGGTCCCGGACCGGGGCTGCCGCTCACGGAGACGCCGCCGCGCACGACCTCCACGCGGTCCGTGCCGCTCGCCGCGTTCCACAGCAGGAGCGCCAGGCCCGCGACGACCAGGAGGGAGACTGCCGACCAGAGGATCCTCATGCCCACCAGTGTCCCGGAACCGGTTGAGGGGGGCATGAGAACATGAGAGCCCTCTCAGGAACGCAGCCCGTCGAGCAGGTCCTGCGCCACAGCGCGCCACCGCGGGCGGAACGCGTAGACGCAGGCGAGCCGCAGCCGGGTCGCCTCGGCGTGCACGGCGAGACGGCCGGGGTCGGCGCCCAGCACCCGGGCCACCGCGGTCACGGCCTCCTGTCCCGCCGCCCGGAGCGCAGGCTCGAGCAGGCCCTGCGCCGCGCGCAGCTCCAGGTGCACGGAGAGGTTCGCGAGGTCGAGCTCGGGCTCGCCGAGGGCCGCGGTGTCGAAGTCCAGGAGCCCCAGCCGTGCGCCGTCGAAGAGCAGCTGCTGGTCGTGCAGGTCCCGGTGCAGCACGACCCGGCCCCGCCGGTCGGCGGGCAGGGCCGAGAGCTCCGCCCCGATCCGCCGTGCCCATGCGGCGACCGCCCCCGGCGGGGCCTCGAGCAGACCCGGGAACGCCTCGAGCCGGCCGGCCCAGCGGGCCAGCGTGCGGGCCT
>NZ_PDDL01000162.1:0-5508 GCF_020833785.1 Kocuria sp. CCUG 69068 | reverse complement strand
GGACGAGGACCCGGACGCGGAGGCGCGCCGCCGATCCGCGCTGCGCCGGGACGCGCTGGCGGACGAGCCGCGGCTGCCGCGGCTGCAGCAGGTTCTCCTGGCGCTCGTGCTCCCGCTCGCGCTGCTCGCCGCGGCCGTGCGCGTGGTGGCCACGCCGCTGTTCCTGTGGGCGGAGTACCACCGCCCGGGCTTCCCGGCGGACTCCTACGGCTTCTCCACCGAGGAGCGGATGGTCTTCGGCTCCTACGGGCTGGACTACGTCATGAACTGGGCCCCGGCCGGGTTCCTCGGCGGGCTGCAGGACGCGGACGGCGCCCCGCTGTTCCTGGGCTCCGAGGTCGCGCACATGACCGACGTGAAGATCGTGCTGCAGGCCGCGCTCGCGGTGGTCGCGGTCCTCGCGCTGCTCGGCCTCGTCTCGTGCCTGTACCTGCGGGCGAAGGCCCCGGGGGCCGCCTCCGGCGCCCTGTTCTTCGGCTCGTGGCTGACCGTGGCGCTGCTGGTGGCGCTGGCCGTCGCCGCGGTGCTCGGCTGGCAGCAGTTCTTCGCGCTGTTCCACTCCCTGTTCTTCACGGACGGGTCCTGGACCTTCCGGGCCTCGGACACCCTCATCCGGCTGTACCCCACCCAGTTCTGGATGGACGCCGCGATCGCCGTGGCCGGCCTCGCCCTCCTGGGGGCGCTCGCGGTCATGGCCGCCACCTGGCCCACGGCCTTCCGCCGGCACCGGGCCCTCGACCGGGTGCGCCGGCGGCAGGAGCTCAAGCAGCGGCTGGCCGGTCGCTGAGCCGGCGGGTCAGATCCAGGCGGTGAACCACATCCGCTCCCGCCACTGGGCGTACTCGACGGTCTCCGCGTACCAGACGGGGGCGAAGTGCGCGCTGAGCAGGAGCACCGCGGCCGTGAACACCCCCACCACCGTGAGACCC
This sequence comes from Kocuria sp. CCUG 69068, assembly GCF_020833785.1. Classification (NCBI taxonomy): domain Bacteria; kingdom Bacillati; phylum Actinomycetota; class Actinomycetes; order Micrococcales; family Micrococcaceae; genus Kocuria; species Kocuria sp. CCUG 69068. The sequence continues at coordinate 4,579 of NZ_PDDL01000162.1, read as the reverse complement.
GCACGCCGGCGCCGCACGGTGTCCCCGGGCCGGCCCAGGACCAGGCCGAGCATGCCGGCGAGCATGAGCATCAGGGCCGGCTGCACGGGCAGCGCGTAGAAGTAGTACATGGTGCGCTCGGGGTACAGGAACCAGGGCAGGTACCCGGCGGCGAACACACCGGTCAGCGCCCCGAAGCGCCAGTCCCGCCGCACGGCCCACAGCCACGCGGCCACGAGCACGGCGGCGATCGCCGTCCACCACAGGAGCGGGTTGCCGAGGTTGAGGATCGCCTGCGAGCAGTGCTCCACCGCGCACCCGGACCTGCCCCGCTCCGGGTCCTCGTAGAAGTAGGAGGTGGGCCGGCCCAGGGTCAGCCACAGCCACGGCAGCGCCTCGTAGGCGTGCTCGGTGCCCAGGCCGCTGTGGAAGCCGTAGGCGGAGGAGTGGTAGGCCCACAGCGAGCGCAGGGGCGCGGGCAGCCACTGGGGGCCCTCGCCCGGGTGCTGCTGCGCCCAGGTGCGGTCGTAGGCGCCCGTCGAGGCGAACCAGCCCGCCCAGGTGGACACGTAGACCACCAGGCCCGTCCCGACGACCGCGAAGAACGCGGGCACGCCGTCCTTGAGCACCCCGGCGGGCAACCAGCGCCGCACCCCGGCCACCCGGCGGGCGTTGAGGTCCCACAGCACCGTGAGCACGCCCAGCCCGGCCACCAGGAACAGGGCGCTCCACTTCACGCCCACCGCGAGCCCGCAGGCCGCGCCCGCCGCGATCCGCCACCAGCGCACGCCCAGCCACGGCCCCCACTCCAGGCGGCGCCGCAGCTCCGCCTCCGGGACGTCGCGGCCCGGGGCCACCCCCAGCCGGGCGACCAGGCGGCGGCGCCCGTGCTCCCGGTCCAGCAGGAGCAGGACGAACGCGAGCAGCACGAAGAACATCAGGAACACGTCCAGCATCGCGAGCCGCGACTGCACCAGGTGCAGCCCGTCCACCGCGGTGAACAGCCCCGCGAGCGTGGCCACCGTGACCGAGCGGAAGAGCAGCCACCCGGCGGCGCACACCAGTGCGATGGACAGCGTCCCGACCAGGGCCGCGGAGAAGCGCCAGCCCAGCGGGTCCTCGGCGCCGAAGAGCCACATGCCGAACGCGATGAGCCACTTCCCGGCCGGCGGGTGCACCACGTAGGAGGGGGTGGCCAGGGCCTCCGGCGGGGTGCCGGCCACGAACAGCTCGTCTGCGCCCTCCGGCCACTGCCGCTCGTAGCCGTGCAGCAGCAGCGAGTAGGAGTCCTTCACGTAGTAGGTCTCGTCGAAGACGATCGCGTCCGGGTGGGAGAGCCGGTGGAAGCGCAGCAGCCCGCCGAGCAGGACCACCAGCAGCGGCCCCAGCCACGCGAGCCGGGCCACCGCCGCGGGGGCCGGCAGCAGCCGCTCCCGCAGGGCGGCGGGGGCCAGGGACCGACGCAGGGTGCCCACCGGTGCCGCCGGCCGAGGCTCCGGCGCCAGGAGTGGGGCGCGCACCGAGGAACTCACGGTGTCATCGTAGGGGACGCGTCCCGGCGCCCGCTGAGCCGCGGGGGAGGCCCGCGGGGCGCGCCGTAGAGTGGACCCGTGCACACGGAACCCCACGACGACACTCCTGCCGACGCCCCCACCGACGCCGCCGACGCCCGGAACGGCGCCTCCGACGGCGCCGCCGCGGGTCCCGGGCAGGTGGTCCTGGCGGGCACTCCGATCGGCAACCTCGGGGACGCGCCGCCCCGGCTGCGGGCAGCCCTCGAGACCGCGGACGTGCTCGCCGTGGAGGACACCCGGCGGCTGCGCCGGCTCACCGCCGGGCTCGGGGTCACCACGCGCGGCCGCGTGCTCACCCACCACGAGCACAACGAGGCCGGACGGGTCGCCGAGCTGCTCGACGCCGTCCGGTCGGGAAGCACCGTGCTGGTCCTCTCCGACGCCGGGATGCCCACCGTCTCCGACCCCGGCTACCGGCTCGCGGAGGCCGCGGCCGCCGAGGGCCTGACCGTGACCGCGATCCCCGGCCCCTCGGCGGTGCTCATGGCACTGGCCGTGTCCGGCCTGCCCACGGACCGGTTCACGTTCGAGGGCTTCCTGCCGCGGAAGTCCTCGGAGCGTGCCGCCCGGCTGGCCGAGCTCGACGGCGAGCGGCGCACCATGGTCTTCTACGAGGCCCCGCACCGGCTCGAGGTCATGCTCGCCGCGCTGCGGGACGCGTTCGGCCCGGGCCGCCGGGCGGTCGTCGCCCGGGAGCTCACCAAGCTGCACGAGGAGGTCGTGCGGGGCTCGCTCACCGAGCTCCTGGACTGGTGCGCGCAGGGGCAGGTGCGCGGGGAGATCGCCGTTGTCGTCGCCGGTGCCCCCGCCCCCGAGGCCGCGCGACCCGAGGACCTCGTGGCCGAGGTGGAGGCGCTCGTGGCCGCCGGGACCCGGCTCAAGGACGCCGCCGGCCGCGTGGCCGAGCGCACGGGCGTGGGCAAGCGGGAGCTCTACGAGACGGTGCTGGCCGCCCGCAAGGCATAGGGGCGGTCCGGCCCGGGCGTCGCCTCACAGGCGCGCCGCGCCCCGGTGAGGCCGAGTTGACCCCCGGGAGCGGACGGGGACACGGTGCGGAAACACGGCCCGGCCAGACTGGGACGTGCCGGGAGCGGGGCACGTGCCCCGCGGGACCCGGCATCCTCCTGTCCGTCCAGCAACGGAGCCATGCCATGTCCTATGTGATGCCCGCCGACTTCGTCACGAAGATGATCGACGCCGGAGCGGCGAAGGTCGCCATGTCCACCCGCGACACCCTGATCCGTGCGTTCATGGCCGGTGCGATCCTCGCGCTCGCCGCGGCCTTCGCCGTCACCGTCACCGTGCGGACGGGCGAGCCGCTGCTCGGGGCCGTGCTGTTCCCGGTCGGGTTCTGCCTGCTGTACCTGCTGGGCTTCGACCTCCTGACCGGCGTGTTCACCCTCGTGCCGCTCGCGCTCATCGACAGGCGCCCCGGCGTCACCGTCCGCTCGATGCTGCGCAACTGGGGCCTGGTGTTCGCCGGCAACTTCGCCGGGGCGTTCGTCGTGGCCGTGCTGATGGCGATCATCTTCACCTACGGCTTCTCCCTGCCCCCGGACGAGGTCGGCCGCCAGATCGGCGAGATCGGTGAGGGCCGGACCGTCGGCTACGCCGAGTTCGGCGCCGCCGGGATGCTGACGCTGTTCGTCCGCGCCGTCCTGTGCAACTGGATGGTCTCCACCGGGGTGGTCGCCGCGATGATGTCCACCAGCGTCTCCGGCAAGGTGATCGCGATGTGGATGCCCATCATGCTGTTCTTCTACATGGGCTTCGAGCACTCGATCGTCAACATGTTCCTGTTCCCCTCCGGTCTGCTCCTCGGCGGCGACTTCTCGGTCATGGACTACCTCGTGTGGAACGAGATCCCCACCGTGCTCGGCAACCTGGTGGGCGGGCTGACCTTCGTGGGGCTCACCCTCTACGCCACCCACGCCCGCACCGGGGCGCCCCGCATCCGGCCGGCGGTGCAGGAGGACCGCGTCCCGGTCGCGTGAGCGCCGGATCCGGCCGACCCGCCCCCACCAGCTCGCCGACTCCCGAGGAGCCCCGCATGACCCCGATCCTGACCAAGTCCGACGCCGCCGACCTCGTGGTCGCCGCCCGGGTGCGCCGCGGCCTGTCCTGGCGCGAGATCGCCGACGAGATCCGCGCCCCGCACGTCTGGACGACCGCCGCGCTGCTGGGCCAGCACCCGATGACCCCGGAGCAGGCCCGGCAGGTGTGCGACCTGCTGGGCCTGGACGGGACGGTCGCCGAGAGCCTGCAGCAGCAGCCGTCCCGCGGCAGCGACCCGGCGCGGATGACGGACCCCACGGTCTACCGCTTCGTCGAGGCTCTCTCCGTGTACGGGCCGGCCCTGAAGGAGCTCATCCACGAGGAGTTCGGCGACGGGATCATGAGCGCCATCAACTTCCGGGTCGACGTCTCCCGCCGGCCCGACCCGGACGGCGACCGCGTGGTGGTCACCTTCGACGGGAAGTTCCTCGACTACAAGTGGTGACGCCCCGCCCCTGACCCCGTGGCCCGCCGAGTCCCCCCGGTGCTCGCAGTTCCCCCGGATCGATCGGGGGGAACTGCGAGCACCGGGGGGACTCGGCGGTCGGAGTGTCGCTCAGCGGCGGGGCGGCACCGAGCGGGGCGTCACCGAGCGGGGGAGCCACCGGGCGCGTCGTGCGCCGGGGCCGCCGCGCTCGGCGAGACCCGTCCGCAGCGCCGTGACGTCCTCCGGGCCGGCCTCGGGGGTCCATTCCGCGGTGCCCGGCGCGTAGAGGGCCCGCTCCACGTCCCGGCCGAGCCGCCCCAGCGCCGGCGCGGCGGCCGGGACCACGGCGCCGAGCCGGTCCACGTAGGCCCGGGGCGTCTCCGCGGCGGCGCGGCCCAGCCCGTGGTCGACACCCAGGTCCTCGACCTCCGCCCACCCCGCCAGGGCCCGATCGGCCGCCGGCGCCTGCGCGTCGCCCAGCACCCGCATCCGCCGCTGTCGCCGCCGGGACCGGAGGAGCCGGGGGAGGGCGGCCAGCAGGGCG
>NZ_PDDL01000161.1:0-5567 GCF_020833785.1 Kocuria sp. CCUG 69068 | reverse complement strand
GAGGCCACCGCCGCCACGGCCAGGCCGCCGGCGAGGACCGGGGCGCCGGAACCGGCGTCCACGGCGGCACCGGTGTCGGCGCCGCCCACGGGCACCTCGCCCACCTGGGTGTACGGGTCCTCGCCGGGCACCTCGCCGGGCTGGGCGTCCGGCCCGGGTCCGGCGCCGGGGACCCAGTCGATGACGGTGTGGCTCCAGCCGCCCGATGCGTTCTCCACGGGGATGCGGGTGGGGTCGTAGGACCACTCGGCGCTCTCGCACACGACGCCGTCGCCGTCGTCGTCGACGAGGCTCGTGCTGTAGCTGACGGAGCCCACCGGGATGTTGTGGACGCCGTACCCGGCGGCCGTGGCGCAGTCGGTGAAGACCATCGCGTCACCGGGCGCGGCCGTCGCCGGTCCTGCCGTCAGGACCACGAGCCCGATCGCCGCCGCCACGCCCGCTGCACTGTTCTTCATGGTGTTCCCTCGCTTCTGGGAGTGCTGATGTGCAAGCGCATCGTAGGAGGTTCACCACTGCAACGTCACGTGCCGTTTCGTGATGGAAGCCCGGGCGGGGCCCGAGGGGCCGGATCACCCGCACGTCCGGCGCGACCGGGCGCATCGGAACGCATCGTGTGCGTTTCATGACGCGGTCCGCGGCGCCGCCCCCATCCCCCCGGTCCGGGACAGCGCCGCTGCGGCCGGCCGCCTAGTGCGCCGCGGTCTTCTCCGCGCGGGGACGCGTGCCCTGCACGGCCACCTGGGTGTCGCGGGGGGCCGCACGGGCCACGTCCAGGCGGACGGCCACGTGGGCGAGCTCCACCTCGAGGGCGACGGCCACGTCGAGCACCACCGTCCCGTAGACCTGGTCCAGCACCCGGTCGACGGACGCGCCCGGGGTGAGGGTCAGGTCGAGGAGCAGCTCGGGGTCGCGGGCGGAGCCGGCCAGTTCCACGGCGGCCCGCTTCACGTCGGGCAGCTCCTCGCACTGCGCCTGGACCGCGGCGGCGATGACGGACGGCGCGATGCTGACCACGCCGTGGTCGTCGTCGTCCTGGAGCCGGTAGTCCACGGGCCGGTCCCTGGTGGGGACCTGGTGGGCCAGCCACCACAGGGCGACCAGCCCGGCGAGGACGGTCAGCGCGATCCCCACGGGCAGGAGGAGCTGGTCGACCGGGCCGAGGAGATCCCCCACGGCGGCACCCTCGGCGGGGGCCAGGGCGCTCACGCCCTGGAGGCGTGCGGCCGTTCCGGTGGCGAGGAGCACGAGCCACACCCCGGCGAGGGTCAGGACCAGCCCCAGGACGGTGAGCAGGGCGCGGTTGCGGGTTCCGGAGACGGTGCGCATCGGTCAGCTCCTCTTCTCGGTGACGGACACGGACACCTGCGGGGCGGTGGCCAGCGGCAGGCGGACGAAGGCGTCCTCGGCGACCGTGCGCACCCGGGACGCCAGGGTCCCGGTCTCGCGCAGCGGGGTGTCCACGTGCAGGCGGACGCGGCGCTCGCCCACCTCGGCCCGGACGCGGCCCACGCCGTCGACCCGGGCGGTGCGGGCCTCCAGCAGCCGGCCGAGACCGCGGTGGGTGAGCACGGTCTCCTCGGAGCCGCCGTAGAGCTGCCGGGGCACCTGCACCCGGGCGGCGCGGTACCGGCCGGGGACGAGCCCGCACAGCAGCAGGACGAGGCCCAGCACGGTGAGGACGATGCCGGCGGCGAGCACCCCCGGATCGGTGAGCGGGGTCTCGAGGACGGCCGGGGCGCCGGTGGCGACCGGCTCGGGCCACGAGCCCTGGGTGAAGCGCAGGACCGCGGCCCAGGCGAGCAGGCCCGCGGCGGTCAGCCCGAGCAGGCCCACCAGCACGGAGGGGACGACCCGGGCCGGGCGTCGGCGCAGGGGCGGGAAGGACGGGGTGCTCACAGCAGTGCTCCTCTCGTACCGCCGGCTCCGGCCGGGTGCAGCCAGGAGATCTTCACGTCCACCTGCTCCACGTCCAGACCGGTCAGGTCGCGGACCCGGTCGGTGACGTGCGTGCGGATCCGGTCCGCGGTCCGCCGCAGCGGGGTGGGGTAGGCGACCCCGAGGTCGAGCTCGATCACGGCGGCGCGGCCGTAGATGCGGGCGTCGGCCGTGGGCCGCCGCTCGAAGTCGCGGCGCGCGCCGAGGCCGAGCACACCGCCGGAGGCGGCGCCGACGGCGTCCAGCTCCCAGGCGGCCTGCGCCGCGATCTTGGCGACCACGGACGAGGGCACGGTCAGGGTGCCGCGCTCGGCGAGGGCCGGGCCCTGCGCCGGGCCGCGATCGGCGGCGCCGGCCGCGGAGCGTGCCGCCGGGGCGTCAGAACGGACGATGGTGGTCACCGGTCACCTCCGGCCGCGGCCGACGAGCTCGGACAGGTCGAGCTTGCCCTCGAGCACACGGCCGATCAGGAGCCCGGCGGCGCCGAAGAGCACCACGAGCAGGAACTGGGTGAAGGTGCCGAAGGCGACGACCAGTCCCAGCAGCAGGCCCACGAAGAGGGCGGTACGGGAGACAGACACGATGAGGTCCTTTCACGGGACAACGGGGAAGGGAGGTGCCGCGGGCGGGGAGCGGCGGGTCCGGCGGCACGCGGTGCTCGTCCGGGGCAGCCCCGGTGTGGCCCCGTCCGCCGCCCGCCGAGGGGCGGCGGACGGCGGACGGGAGTCGGTGGGCCCGCGCGCCCGGTGCGGGACCGGACGGTCCGGGCACCGGTGGCGCGCGGGCAGGGACGCTACTCCAGCTCGCCGGCCGAGGAGCCGGCGGGGACGCCGCGACCGGCGCCGTCCTCCTCGGGGAGGTGGACGTCGGAGACGTTGACGTTGACCTCGACGACCTCGAGCCCGGTGGTCTGCTCGACCGCCTGGATCACGTTGCGGCGGATGCCGTTGCCGACCTCCACCACGGAGGCGCCGTAGTCGACGACCACGGTCACGTCGATGGCCGTCTGCCGCTCGCCCTTCTCCACGCTGATGCCGCCGGAGACGTTGGTCTGGGAGTTGGGGATGCGGTCGCTGATCGCGTTGAACGCCCGGCGGGCGGCGTTGCCCATGGCGTAGACGCCGGGGACCTCGCGGGCGGCCATGCCGGCGATCTTGGCCACGACGGTGTCCTCCAGCGTCGTGTTGCCGCGGTCCGACTGCAGCGGGCCCACCGGACGGCGGGGCTCCAGCGTGGTCGGGGTCTCCCGGGCCTCGTCGCGGCGGCGCTCCTCGCCGGTGCGGGGGATGCTGGTCCCGGACTGGGTCGAGGTGTTCTCGCCGGGACGGGGAACGGAGGTGTTCTGGGCCATGGTGCTTCTCCTCGGTCGTGGAAGACGGGTGGACTGGTCGTGCTCGGGTCGGCCTGCCGACGCCCCCGGTGCGGGGGCGGTCATCGGTGCCGGTACAGGTAAGACCGGCCGTCCTCGCCGTTCGTCACGCCCGTTCACCGTGATCTGCATCACACCCAGTGGTCGGATCGGCGGATGCCGGTCACGACCGCCCCTCATCCAATCCCATTGTCGCTAGATCGTCTAGCTAAATTCCGCCCGGACGTGCATGCTGGTCCGGGCACGCTCCCGCACTTCGGGACGGTGTGCCCGGGTGCGGTCCTCCGACGGCACCGCGCAGGGTGGCCGCACGACCGGGCGACCCCGCCCGAGGAGCGGCACGCGGGCGGCACCGACGACGAGAGGCAGACCTGCAGGTGGACGACGTGGACCCGGGGCAACCGCGCGGAGCGGTGGCGCTGGACGAGGACACCCTCGTCGCCCGGGCGCAGGACGGGGACGTCGACGCGTTCGAGCAGCTGGTCGTCAGCTACGAGGGCCGGCTCTACCGGTACGCCTACAACATGGTGGGCAACCGGCAGGACGCCGAGGACATCGTCCAGGACACCCTGATCCGGGCCTGGCGGGCCCTGCCCACGCTGACCACCAACGGCGCGTTCGGCGGATGGCTGTACCGGATCGCCTCGCGCCGCTGCCTGGACCTGCTGCAGCGCGCCGGCAGCCGCGAAACGGACCCGTGGGCGCCCCAGGAAATCCCCGAATCCACGGCCGTGCATGACACAGTGGGTCCACGGTCGCCCTCCGACCCGGCCGCCGTGACCGAGACCCAGCACCAGCTCGACGAGCTCACCCGGCTGGTGCACCAGCTGCCACCCCCGTTGCGCGCCTGCTGGTTGATGCGGGAGATCCAGGAGCGCCCCTACCGCGAGATCGCCCAGGCGCTGTCCATCTCCGAGTCGACGGTCCGGGGGCGCCTGGCCCGAGCACGAGCAGAACTGGCGAAGGGGATGATGTCATGGCGATAGACGAGAACCCCCGCCTGGGGTGCGGGCGCAGCATCGACGAGGTGTGGCAGCACATCGACCGCCCGCCGGACGCCCACGAGCTCGCGTGCGACCAGTGCCGGGCCGCCCGCGCGAGCCTGCAGACCCTGCGCTCGGTCACGGCCCGCCACCGCTCCCTGGAGGAGACGGCCGGCACGGACCCGGACGAGAGCCTCAGGCCCCGCGCCCGGGTGCGGGAGAACGTCCTCGCCGTGGCGCGCGCGGAGGTCCGCCGCGGCCGGCGCATCCCTGCCACCGTCACCGAGATCGGCCCCGTGCTCGTCAGCGAGCAGGCGCTCGTGAGCCTGGTCCGGCTCGCGGCCGACTCCGTGCCGGGCGTCCGCGCCCGGCGCATCGACATCACCCCAAGACGGCGGCTCGACGGCCAGCTGGGCTACGACCCCCAGGCGCCCGTCCTCGACGCCGTGACCTGCCGCATCGCCATCTCGCACACCGTCACGGTGCCGCGGGTGAGCGCCGACATCCGCGATCGCGTCATCGCGGTCCTGAGCCGTCACGTGTCCGTGGACCCCGGGGCCGTGAACATCGTTGTGGAGGACGTCTACGATGCCTGACATCGACAGCCCGCACACCCTGCCCACCGGGGCGGACCCGGACGCCGAGGCCGTCACCGCCGCCCTCACGCAGGCCGTGCTCGCCGTGCCGGGCGTGGTCCGGCTCGAGCCGTCGCTGCTCGGGCGCGTGGGCCAGTGGGGCGGCGCCCTGCTGCAGCGCGACGTCCTGCTCGGCGGTCAGGGCCTGGAGCTGGACCTGGCCGGGACCACGGCGGCCGTGTCCGTGGACATCGCCACCGCTCCGAGCCACCGCCTGCGCTCCGTGGCCGAGGACGTGCAGCGCGCAGTGGCCGCGACCCTGTCCGCCCTGGGCCTCACCTGCACCTCGGTGACGGTCTCCGTGCTCACGATCGGCGACTGAGCCTCCACCCGGCGCGCGGCGGCGGCGCCAGGCCGGCTTCCGGCCACCCGGGCCGGCGACGACGTCGTCGACCGCCCCGCGCACGCTGCGGGGGACGCCGACGGTTCAGGCCGTCAGGACGCAGGTGTCAGCTGCGCGGCCGCGTGCCGGAGCACGGGACCGAAGTCCGGGCCGGCGCCGGGGCTCGCCGCCAGCGCCGCGACGTACAGGGCGGCCCAGGCGGCGGCGCGGCGCCACACGTCGTCGTCGTACCGGCCGGTGCTGTCCGCGACGGCGCGGAACCCGGAGCGCTGGTCCGCGTCGAAGGCCAGCCACGCGCC
>NZ_PDDL01000160.1:0-5502 GCF_020833785.1 Kocuria sp. CCUG 69068 | reverse complement strand
CCGGCCTGGTGGTGCGGGCCCTGCTCATCGCCGCCGCCGGGCTGGCGATCAACCAGGTCATGCCGTCCCCGGCGCCCGCGCTGGGCATCCTCGTCTACTACGGCGCGTTCTTCCTGCTCGCCGTCCCGCTGCTGGGCCTGCGGCGCCGCACGCTGGCCGCCGTCGCGGCGCTCGCCGCGGTCCTGGGCCCCGTGCTCGTGCACGTCCTCGGCCCCGCCCTGCCCCAGGCCGGGGCCGTCAACCCCACCCTCGGCAGCGCGCTCGCGGACCCGGGCGCCACCCTGGCCCAGGTGCTGCTGACCGGGACCTACCCGGCCGTGCCCTACCTGACGTACCTCTGCGCCGGTCTGCTCCTCGGCCGGACCGACCTGCACGAGATCGTGGTGCGGGTCCGGATCGCTGTGGCCGGCGTGGTCCTGGCGCTCGGGGCCTGGTTCGTCTACTGGGTGCTGGTCCTGCAGGCCGGCGGCTACGACCAGCTGCTGCGGCACACCCCGTGGCTGAGCGAGGACCAGGTCGACGAGATCCTCGTCTGGGGCCCGAGCCCGGACCTGCCCACCTCCACGTGGTGGTGGCTGCTCACCCCCGGACCGCACAGCAACACCCCGGTGACGCTGCTCATGGACCTGGGCACCGGCCTGGCCGTGCTGGGGCTCTTCCTGCTCGTCGCGCGCCCGAACCGGCTGTGGACCACCCTGGGCGCCATGGGGGCCCGCACCCTGACCCTGTACTCGGCCCACCTGCTCGCCCTGGCCACGACGCTCCACTACGAGGACCGCGTGCTCTGGTTCGCCGTGCACGTGGCCGTGGCCGCCGGCTTCGCCGTGCTCTGGCAGGCGACGTTCGGTCAGGGACCGCTCGAGCGGGTGATCGCGGCCGCCGTCCGGGGCACCCGCCGCCTGGTCCTGGGCACCCCTTCCCGGACGGCGGAGTCCCCGCGGGCCTAGCGGAGTCCCCACGGGACCAGCGGGTTCCGCGCGCCGGCGGCGCCTGCGTCCGCGCCGCCCGCCGGCGTGGCTCCTGACACACCGGCGGGCTATGCTCCTGACATGTCACGATTCAGTCCCCTGGAGTGGCCGGTCCTCCGGCAGATCCGTTCGGGCGACCTGCTCGGTCGCGGACCGGCGGTGACCTCGGAGCGCACCCGGACGACGAGCCCGCGCACGACCACCGCGGACCGGGTCGTGCAGAGCGTCTGCCCGTACTGCGCGGTCGGCTGCGGCCAGCGGGTGTACGTCAAGGACGAGAAGGTCGTCCAGATCGAGGGCGACCCGGACTCGCCGATCTCCCGCGGACGCCTGTGCCCCAAGGGCGCGGCCAGCGAGCAGCTGGTCAACGCCCCCGGCCGGCAGACCGAGGTGCTCTACCGTGCGCCCCGGGCCACCGAGTGGCAGCGGCTGGACCTCGGCACCGCCCTCGAGATGGTGGCCGACCGCGTCCTCGAGGCCCGCCGCAACGGCTGGCAGGACGCCGACGAGCAGGGCCGTCCGCTGCGCCGCACGATGGGCTTCGCCGCCCTGGGCGGCGCCACGCTGGACAACGAGGAGAACTACCTCATCAAGAAGCTCTTCACCGCCGCGGGAGCGATCCAGATCGAGAACCAGGCCCGTATTTGACACTCCGCCACGGTTCCCGGTCTGGGAGCCTCGTTCGGACGTGGCGGTGCCACGCAGTCCCTGCAGGACATGGCCAACGCCGACTGCATCGTCATCCAGGGCTCCAACATGGCCGAGTGCCACCCCGTGGGCTACCAGTGGGTGACGGAGGCCAAGGCGCGCGGCGCCCGGGTCATCCACGTCGACCCGCGCTTCACCCGCACCTCGGCGGTCGCTGACAAGCACGTCCCGATCCGGGCCGGCTCGGACATCGTCCTGCTCGGCGCCCTGGTCAACCACGTGCTCACCCACGACCTGTGGTTCGAGGAGTACGTGCGCGCCTACACCAACGCCGCCACGCTGGTGAACGAGGACTACCGCGACGCCGAGGACCTCGACGGGCTGTTCTCCGGGTTCGACCCGGAGACCGGCCAGTACGACATGTCCACCTGGGCCTACGCCGAGAACGAGGGCGGCGCCGGGGAGCACGACGGCCGGGTGGACGCACCCGCGGGCGACCCCGACCACGGCGCCGAGGAGGGGGCGGAGGCCGTGGACGAGGCCGCCGGCCAGCAGCTCGGCAGCGGCGGCGCCCCGATGGAGCACGCCCGCATGCAGCGCGACGAGACCCTGCAGGACCCCCGGACGGTGTTCCAGATCCTCAAGCGGCACTACGCGCGCTACACCCCCGAGATGGTGCAGGAGGTGTGCGGCGTCTCCCCCGAGGACTTCGCGTACCTGGCCCGCTCCATCACGGAGAACTCCGGGCGGGAGCGGACCACGTGCTTCGCCTACGCCGTGGGCTGGACCCAGCACAGCCTGGGCGCGCAGTACATCCGCACCGCGTCCATCCTGCAGCTGCTGCTGGGCAACATGGGCCGCCCCGGCGGCGGGATCATGGCCCTGCGCGGGCACGCCAGCATCCAGGGCTCGACCGACATCCCCACGCTGTTCAACCTGCTGCCCGGCTACCTGCCCATGCCGGTGGCCGGCACCCACGACACGTTCGACGACTACCTGGCCGCGATCGCGTCGAAGAAGCAGAAGGGCTACTGGGCCGAGGCCGACGCCTACACGACGAGCCTGCTCAAGGCCTGGTGGGGGGACGCCGCCACCGCGGACAACGACTGGGCCTACGACTACCTCCCGCGCCTCACCGGCGCGCACGGCACCTTCCAGACGCTGACGAAGATGCTCGACGACGAGGTGGAGGGCTACTTCCTGCTCGGCCAGAACCCCGCGGTGGGCTCCTCCAACGGCCGGATGCAGCGGATGGCCATGTCCCACCTCAAGTGGCTGGTGGTCCGGGACCTCAACCTCATCGAGTCGGCGACCTGGTGGAAGGACGGCCCGGAGATCGCCTCGGGCGAGCTGCGCACCGAGGACATCGAGACCGAGGTGTTCTTCCTGCCCGCGGCCACGCACGTGGAGAAGTCGGGCACCTTCACCCAGACCCAGCGGCTGCTGCAGTGGCGCCACCAGGCCGTGGCCCCGCCGGGCGAGTGCCAGAGCGAGCTGCAGTTCTTCTTCGAGCTGGGCCGGCGGATCCGGGAGCGGCTGGCCGGGTCCGGGGACGAGCGCGACCGCCCGCTGCTCGACCTCACCTGGGACTACCCCGTCGACGAGCACGGCGAGCCGGACCCCGAGGCGGTGCTCGCCGAGATCAACGGCCGGCACCTCACCGGCCCGGACGCCGGGAAGCCGCTGTCCTCGTACACCGAGATGCGGGCGGACGGCTCGACCTCCGGCGGCTGCTGGATCTACACCGGGGTCTACGCCGACGGCGTCAACCGTGCCGCCGCCCGCAGACCCGGCGGGGAACAGGGCCCCGCCGCGCTCGAGTGGGGCTGGGCGTGGCCGGCCAACCGTCGGCTGCTCTACAACCGCGCCTCGGCGGACCCGGAGGGCCGGCCCTGGAGCGAGCGCAAGAAGCTCGTGTGGTGGGACGAGGAGCAGGACCAGTGGGTCGGGGACGACGTGCCCGACTTCCCGCTCCACCTCGCCCCGGGCACCCGCCCCGACCCCGACTCCGGGGGCGCGGCCGCGCTCGCCGGCGACGACCCGTTCATCATGCAGGCCGACGGCAAGGGCTGGCTGTACGCGCCCAAGGGCGTGCTGGACGGGCCGCTGCCCACGCACTACGAGCCGCAGGAGTCGCCGGTCGCCAACGCCCTGTACACCCAGCAGCGCAACCCCTCCCGGGTGCTGTTCGCCCGCCAGGACAACCTCACCGCCCCGAGCGCCGGGGAGCCGGGGGCGGACGTGTACCCCTACGTGTTCACCACGTACCGGCTCACCGAGCACCACACCGCCGGCGGCATGAGCCGGTGGCTGCCGTACCTCTCGGAGCTGCAGCCGGAGATGTTCTGCGAGGTCTCCCCCGAGCTCGCCGCCGAGTGCGGGCTGGAGCCGTACGGCTGGGCCACGATCGTCTCGCCCCGGGCGGCGATCGAGGTGCGGGTGCTCGTCACCGAGCGGATGACCCCGCTCGTGGTGCGCGGGCACACCGTGCACCAGATCGGCCTCCCGTACCACTGGGGCGTGGGCGACGACGCCGTGGTCAGCGGCGACTCCGCCAACGACCTGCTGGGCCTGACCCTCGAGCCCAACGTGCAGATCCAGGACTCCAAGGTGGGCTCGTGCCACATCCGCCCGGGCCGCCGGCCGCGGGGTCCCGAGCTGCTCGACCTGGTCCTGGAGTACCAGCAGCGCGCGGGCGCCACCGTGGAGACCGGCAACACCCGGATCGACGTCCCCGGCACCGACCGGAGCACCGATCCGGGCACCGACCCGACCACCGACCCGACCACCGACCCGATGAGGGAGCACTGATGGGCCAGCTGGCCGGACCGACCGATCCCACGGCCGACGCGCACTGGGAGCACGCGCACGCGCGGAAGGGCTTCTTCACGGACACCTCGATCTGCATCGGGTGCAAGGCCTGCGAGGTGGCCTGCAAGGAGTGGAACCAGAACCCCCAGGACGGGGACCTCGAGCTGCTCGAGTCCTCCTACGACAACACCGGCGCCCTGGGTGCCAGCACCTGGCGGCACGTGGCGTTCGTCGAACAGGACAGCGAGCGGATCGAGGAGGCCCGCGAGTCCGGGCGCAAGCTCGTGAGCCTTGGCATGCCGCGCGTCGGCCCGCCCGAGGCGCGCCCGCAGCCGGCCGCCGGGGACACCACCCCGCCGAACACCGAGGAGTTCCGCTGGCTGATGTCCTCGGACGTCTGCAAGCACTGCACGCACGCCGGGTGCCTCGACGTGTGCCCCACCGGGGCGCTGTTCCGCACCGAGCACGGCACCGTGGTGGTCCAGGACGACGTGTGCAACGGGTGCGGCACCTGCGTGGCCGGCTGCCCGTTCGGCGTGATCGAGCGGCGCACCGACGGCACGGCCGCCCCGCGCACGGAGCGGGACGGGCAGCCGGGCAAGCCGGACAAGCCTGCGGTGAAGAACGTGGGCGTCGCCCAGAAGTGCACCCTGTGCTACGACCGCATGGTGGACGACCAGACGCCCGCGTGCGCGCAGACGTGCCCCACCACGTCCATCAAGTACGGCGAGCACGACGACATGGTCGAGACGGCCCGGCACCGGGTCGCCGAGCTGCACGCCCAGGGGCGCACCGAGGCGCGGCTCTACGGCGCGAACGAGCTGGACGGCGTGGGCGGCACCGGCTCGGTGTTCCTGCTGCTCGACGAGCCGGAGGTCTACGGGCTCCCGCCCGACCCGCGGGTGCCGACCGCGGACCTGCCCCGGATGTACCAGCGGGCCGGACTGGCCGCGGCGGGCATGCTCGCCGCCGCCGCCCTGGCCTTCGCGGGGGGCCGCTCGTGAGCCTGTCCGAGTTCGACGGCTACCGTCCGCCCGAGCCGCCGCGCCGCCGGCGGCGGGACGGCCCGCGCCGC
>NZ_PDDL01000016.1:0-51648 GCF_020833785.1 Kocuria sp. CCUG 69068 | reverse complement strand
GGCCGGGCGGATCGACACGGACGCCGCCGGTGCCGGGCGGGCCGACGGGTCGTCCGCCGGCTCCTCAGTCGGCCCGGCGGACGTGCCGCGCGGGGACTGGGCGCCCGTGGGGGAGCGGCCGTGAGCCCGCTGCCCCCGCTCGTGGAGCCCGGCCCCGAACTGACCCGCGAGGAGCTCGAGCGCTACGCCCGGCACCTGACCCTGCCCGGGATCGGGACCCGCGGCCAGCGGCGGCTGCGGAACGCCCGCGTGCTCGTCGTCGGCGCCGGGGGGCTCGGGTCCCCGGCCCTGCAGTACCTCGCCGCGGCGGGGGTCGGGACCCTCGGGATCGTCGACGACGACGTGGTGGCGGTCTCCAACCTGCAGCGCCAGGTGGTGCACACGACCGCCGACGTCGGCCGCCCCAAGTCCGTCTCCGCCGCCGAGGCCGTCACCGCGCTCAACCCGCTGGTGGAGGTCCGCACCCACCCCGTCCGGCTGGACGCGGACAACGCCGTGGACATCCTCGGCGGGTACGACCTGGTCCTGGACGGCGCCGACAACTTCGCGACCCGCTACGTGGTCAGCGACGCCGCCGCCCTGACCGGCACGCCTTGCGTGTGGGGCTCCATCCTGCGCTTCGAGGGGCAGGTCAGCGTCTTCTGGGCCGGGCACGGGCCCACCTACCGGGACCTCTACCCCGAGGCCCCGCCGGACGGCGAGGTGCCCAGCTGCGCCGAGGGCGGGGTCTTCGGCATGCTCCCCGCCACCGTCGGCGCGGTCATGGTCACCGAGGCCGTCAAGCTCGTCACCGGCACCGGGGAGCCCCTGCTCGGGCGGGTGCTGCTGCACGACGCGCTGGCGATGACCTGGCGCGAGATGCGGCTCACCCCGGATCCCGACGCCGCCCCGGTCACCGCGGTGGCCCGGCCCGCCGCGGTCTGCGCGCTGCCCGGCGCGGACGCCTCCGAGACCGTCGGGGCGGCCGAGCTGGCCCGGCTGCTCGAGCGCCGGGAGCGCGGGGAGGCGTCCTTCGCCCTGGTGGACGTGCGCGAGGACTGGGAGCGGGAGCTCGTGGCCATCGACGGCGCCGTGCCCGTCCCGCTGCAGGAGATCCTCGACCGCGGCGCGGACGCCCTGCCCCCGGAGGCCCGTGGCACGGACCTCGTGCTGCACTGCAAGGCCGGGGCCCGCTCCGCGACCGCGCTCGCCGCGCTGCGCTCCTTCTACGCCGGGCGGGAGGAGCGGGTCCGCCACCTCGAGGGCGGGGTGCTCGCCTGGGCGGCACAGGTGGACCCGGACCAGCCGGTCTACTGATCCGGTCTCCTGCGGCACACCGCTACACCACCGCGGAGGACGTGACCTTCTGTGACGCCGTCGTGACATTCCATGACGTGCGCCCGTCATCCGGTTGGTCCCGGACCGGGCGGTCTGATGCCATGGCAAGCGCCCCATTCAGAGCGGCTGAGAGATCTGGCTCGACGACGCCGCAGCAACCCGCCCTCCACCGGGGTCAGGGTGCTAATGCCAGAACCGATGGAGATCCCGGATCTGCAGTCGGTCCGTGACGTCAGCCTCCGGCGCTGCCGCCACCGGGCCCGCCCCCGGCGCGACCGGCCGACCGGCAATCCTCGGTGCGACCGAGAGGACCCCCGCATGACCCCGAGCACGGTCGAGGAGACCACCGCCCATCCCCGCGCCGGCACGGACCTCGCCGCCGGCCTGCCCGGGGACTACGCCGGGCTGCGGGAGCACTTCCGGCCGCTGTTCGCGGAGATCGCCGCCGGCGCCCTGGACCGGGACCTCCGGCGCGCGCTGCCCTACGCGGAGGTCGGCCGGCTGGACCGGGCCGGGTTCGGTGCCCTGCGCGTCCCGGCGGCCCACGGCGGCCCCGGGGTCAGCCTCGAAGACTTCACCCGGCTGCTGGTCGACCTGGCCGAGGCCGACTCCAATATCGCCCACCTCTACCGCTCCCACCACGGCTTCGTGGAGTCCCTGCGCTTCCTGCCCCGGGAGCTCCAGGAGGTCTGGTACCCGCGGGTGCTGGCCGGGGCCACCGTGGGCAACGCCTCCACGGAGAAGGGCGGCAACGCGCTGGGCACCCTGAACACCGTGCTCAGCCGGACCCCCGAGGGCTGGGAGCTCACCGGCCGGAAGTTCTACGCCACCGGCTCCGTCTTCTGCGACTACACCCGCGTCTCGGCCGCCCTGGACGGCCGCGACGGGCGCCGCTTCGCCGTCGTCGCCACGGACGCCGAGGGTGTGACGCTCGAGGACGACTGGGACGGCTTCGGGCAGAAGCTCACCGGCACCGGCACCGCGGTCTTCGACCGGGTGCGTGTCCCGGAGGACGCCGTGCTGGACCGCACCGCCGGCAGCGCGGAGGCCGTCCACGAGGCCGCCTTCTTCCAGCTCGTGCTGCTGGCCGTGCTGGCCGGCATCGCGCGGGCGGCCCGGAGGGACGCGGTGGAGACCATCGCCGGACGCCGGCGGACCTTCAACACCGGGCTCGGCCTGCCGTTCCGCGACGACCCGCTGATCCAGGAGGCCACCGGGCGGATCTCCGCCAAGGCCTTCGCCGCCGAGGCCACCGTCCTGCACGCCGCCCGCACCCTGGACGCCGGGATCGCCGCCGCCGCAGCGGCCGGCGCCGACCGGCCGGACTTCACCGGGGCCCTCCCGGCGGCGCTGCACGAGTCCGAGATCGCCGTGGAGCACGCCCAGGTCACCGTGCCGGAGCTGGCGCTCGGCGCGGCCCAGGACCTGTTCCTCACCGTGGGCGCCTCCGCCACGTCCACGGCCAAGGGCCTGGACCGGCACTGGCGCAACGCCCAGACCGTGGCCACCCACAACCCGATCGCCTTCCGCGCCCGAGCCCTCGGCGACTACCTCATCAACGGCACCCTGCCGGAGGGCCTGAACGCCATCGGCGACGCGAAGACCGGCGCCACGACCGATGTCACGGCCGACGCCGACCGAACCCCAGGAGCCTGACGCATGAGCACCACGACCACGGCCGCCCCGGGCCGCAGCAGCATCGTCCACGGCAAGAAGCGCGTCCTGGCCTCGGCCTTCGCCGGGACCACCATCGAGTGGTACGACTTCTACCTCTACGGCACCGCCGCCGCACTCGTCTTCAACGTCCAGTTCTTCCCCATGGCCACCGAGCTCGGCGGCATCGTGGCGTCCTTCGCCACGCTCGCGGTCGGGGTGATCGCCCGACCCTTGGGCGGGATCATCGCCGGGCACCTGGGGGACCGGATCGGCCGCAAGGCCCTGCTGGTGGCCTCGCTGCTGCTCATGGGCGTGGCCTCCACCCTGATCGGCCTGCTGCCCACCTATGAGGTGATCGGCTGGTGGGCCGTCGTCGGCCTCGTGGTCCTGCGCATCCTCCAGGGCCTGTCCGCCGGTGCCGAGTGGGGCGGCTCCGCGCTGCTGAGCGTGGAGCACTCACCGGCCCGCCACCGCGGGTTCTTCGGGTCCTTCACCCAGATCGGCTCCTCCGCCGGCATGCTGCTGGCCACCGGCGCGTTCTTCATCGTGCAGAACGTCATGAGCGAGGAGCAGTTCGCCGCCTACGGCTGGCGCATCCCCTTCCTGCTCTCGGCCCTGCTCGTGGCGGTGGGCCTGTGGATCCGCCTCGGCGTGGCCGACGCCCCGGAGTTCCTGGAGCACCGGGCCTCGGGGAACGTGGCCAAGGCCCCCCTGCGGGAGCTGCTGGTCCACCACCGCCGCCCGGTGCTGGTGACGATCGGCCTGCGCCTGGCCCAGAACGCCGTCTACTACCTGGTGACGGTCTACATGCTGACCTACCTGCGGGACGTGCGCGGGGACAGCGCCGCGGGCGTGACCGCGGTGATGATCGCCTCGGCCATCGGCCTGTTCTCCACCCCGTTCTGGGCCTGGCTGTCCGACCGGGTGGGCCGGAAGGTCGTCTCGGTGACCGCCTACGCGGCGATCGGCGTCTTCGGCTGGGTGCTGTTCGCCTTCCTCGAGGCCGGCCCGCTCGCCCTGCTGCCGCTCGTGGTCATCCTCGGCATCAACCTCGTCCACGACGCGGTCTACGGACCGCAGGCGGCCTGGTTCGCCGAGCAGTTCCCCGTGCACGTGCGGTACTCGGGCGTGAGCTTCGGCTACCAGGTCGGCACCGTCCTGGGCGGCGGGCTCATGCCGCTGATCGCCGCCCTGCTCTTCGCCGCCGGCGGGGACACCCCGTGGCTGATCGCCGGCTACCTCTCCGTGCTGGCCGTGCTCTCCGTCGTCGCCGCCCTGGCCGCGAAGGATCCCGCCCGGGACCGGCGCGGCACCGAACTCACCGATCTGCACGCCGGCCGGACCGCGGCCGACCCGGCCCTCGCGACCCCCGCCGCCGCGAGCGCCACCCAGCCCACCCCCGAGAGGACCACCGTATGAGCCGCCCCCTGCTGCTGAACGCCTTCGACATGATGGTGCCCGTGCACCAGTCACCGGGACTGTGGCGCCACCCGGAGGCCGGGGTCGCCGGCTTCGACACGCTCGAGTACTGGACGTCGCTGGCCCGCACCCTCGAGGAGGGCGGCTTCACCGCGCTGTTCCTGGCGGACGTCCCCGGCGTCTACGACGTGTACGGCGGCGGGGCAGAGGCCACGGCCCGCGGGGGAGTGCAGTACCCGGTGCTCGACCCGCTCGTCGCGGTGCCGGCGATGGCCGCGGCCACCGAGCAGCTCGGCTTCGGGGTGACCGCCTCGGTCACCTACGAAGCCCCCTACCTGCTGGCCCGCACCTTCGCGACCCTCGACCACTTCACCCGCGGCCGGGTGGCGTGGAACGTGGTGACCTCCTACCAGGACTCCGCCGCCCGCAACCTGGGCATGGACCGGCAGATCCCGCACGACGAGCGCTACGACCGCGCCGACGAGTACATGGAGGTCATGTACAAGCTCCTTGAGGGCTCCTTCGAGCCGGGGGCGGTGAAGGCGGACGCCGGCACCGGGGTCTTCGTGGACCCGGAACTCGTGCACCCCATCGGCCACGAGGGCACCTGGTTCTCCGTGCCCGGCCAGGCGCTGACCCACCCCGGACCCCAGGGCACCCCGTTCCTGTTCCAGGCCGGCGCCTCGAAGCGCGGACAGCAGTTCGCCGTGGACCACGCCGAGGCCATCTTCTTCATCGGCAACACCCCGCAGCTCGTGCGCCGGTGGACCGACGGCGTCCGGGCCGAACTGGCCGCGCAGGGACGGGCCGAGGACGCCGTGAAGACCTTCGCCATGGCCACCGTGGTGGTCGCCGAGACCGACGACGAGGCCCACGCCAGGCTCGACGGATACCGCCGGCACGTGGACATCGAGGGAGCGCTGTCCCTGTTCGGCGGCTGGACCGGCGTCGATCTGGCCGGGGCGGACCCCGACGCGCCGCTCGAGTACGTGGCCACCGACGCCAACCAGTCCGCGCTCGCGGCGTTCACGTCGCTGTCCCCGGACCGGACCTGGACGGTGCGGGACCTGGCCGAGTTCGTGGCCATCGGCGGCCGCGGGCCCGTCATCGCCGGGGCGCCCGGCACCGTGGCGGACGAGCTCGAGCGCTGGCGCGAGGAGGCCGGCGTGGACGGTTTCAACATCTCGGCGGCCGTGCGGCCGGCGGACCTGGAGCGGTTCACCACGATGGTTTCGCCGGAGCTGCGGCGCCGCGGCCTGCTGCCGGAGCCCGGGGCCCTCCCCGCCGGCAGAACGCTGCGCGAGGCGCTGGCCGGCGCCGGGCCGAGGCTGGCCGACGACCACCGCGGGGCCTCCTACCGCCGGTGACCGCAGGGCTCTTGGGGTTCGCCGCTCGACCGGCCCGGGACGGCTGTCCGCCGTCCCGGTTCCTCGGCACGGAGCGCTCCTGCCCGGGAGAGGGCAGGAGCGCTCCGCCGCGCCGAGGCGCAGAAGGCGGCCCCCGACCGCCGGGGAACGGATCATGGGGGTCGCTGCACCGGCGTGGGGGCCGGTGCCACCCGAAAAGTACCAGACGGTAATATCGCGGTGCACCATCCTGTGCGGATGCATGAATTGTGCTCCTCGGGGTCTCCCGACTGCCGACCCTCATTTCTCCCGGCTCGTGCCGCGACGACTGGGGACGCGGGCCATCACGTGCCATCGGAGCGGGGAACGAGGCGCCACGGATGTGTGCACACATGGTCCGCTAGCTAGAAGCCCCGGAGGATCACGTTCCAGTAGTCCCGGGGGAGGACCTCGAGGTCGAAGAACCAGGAGGCGCGGTTCGGGGCCAGCAGCGGCACGCCGGGGATGCTGGGCGCCAGTTCGTTGTCCCGGTCGAACTCGGCCAGCACGGCCCGGCCCCGCTGCACCGTCACGGGGGTCACGGTGTACCCGTCGTAGGAGGCCGTGGGCTCCCGGCCGTCACGGGTGGCCAGGAGGTTCTCGGTGAGGATCTTCGTCTGGTGGCGCAGTGCCCCGCCGGACGAGGCGGTCTCCAGTGCGGCAGCGTCCCCGCAGGCCCACACGGTGGGCACACGGCGGTGGCGCAGGGTCTGTGCATCCACGTCCGCGTAGCCCGCCCAAGCGGTGCCCGCGCCCGGCGCGACGCCCAGTCCCGCGTCGGCGATCCAGGCCGGGGCCCGGTGGACTGGGCTGTGGTGCAGCAGGTCGTAGGGCAGGTCCCGCGGCGTCCCCTCGATCGTGGCCCGCAGCCGGCGGGAGGCGGCGTCGATCGACTGCACGTGGGCGCTCGTCAGGACCGTGATGCCGTAGCGCCGGACCCAGGGCTGCAGCACCCGGTCCACGTCCGGCTGGCCGAACACGGTGGCGGTGGGCGTCAGCAGGGTCACCTCGATGTCCTGCAGGACACCCTGGCGCTGCCAGTAGTCGCAGGCCAGGTAGAGGATCTTCTGTCCGATCTGCGGCGTGGGCGCCGGGCCGTCCGGGATCGTGAACAGTGCCCGGCCGCGGCGCAGCCCGCGGATCAGCTCCCAGGTCCTGGGGGCCAGCTCCACGGTGTAGTTGGTCGAGGCGTGCGGGCCGGCCATCGCCTCGGCACTGCCGGGGACACGGTCCCAGTCCGGGGTGGACCCCGCGCAGATCACGACGTGCCGGTAGCCGATGTGCTCGCCGGAGGACAGTGTGGCCATCCGTGCCGCCGGATCCAGTGCCTGGACATGGTCCTGGACCCAGCGCACGCCGCGGGGCATCACGCGGTGCTGGGCCCGGGACATCTGCGGCACGCTCTTCAGTCCGGCGCCCACGTAGGAGAGCATCGGCCGGTAGTGGTGCGTGGACTTCGGCTCCGCGATCACGATGTCCGTGATGCCCTTGCGGCGCAATCGTGCGGCCAGGGAGATCCCGGCATTGCCGCCGCCGATCACGAGGACGTCAGTGGCGTGATCCAAGGGTGCAGTGGTCATCATGACTCCGTGGGACGAGGATGGCTCCACGGCACCGATCGGGGCCGTCCGACCATTCGACCACGAGCCGCGGCGCCCACGCCCGGGCGGTAAGCATCCAGGGGGTGAGGGGGCTCTCAGGACGTCCAACTCGAGGAACTTGTCGGTCGGGACAGCTGATCGCCGGAGCGATGCCGGTGCCTGTTCCGCCAAGGGTCCGGATGAAGTGGCGGCCTTCTGCCGAATATGAATGGCGGCGCACCCTGTCCGGTCGGGTGGCATTCTGCGCATAGATTCTCGGACCATCACTCACTGACAAAGTTGGGCGGCACCCGAGCCGTCACATCGTCACTGAGCTGCTCCGGACGGTGCCCCGCGGGTTCGTGATTCCGGTTGGGGTGGCCGAGGAACTCACCGCACCGCCAAGCAGCGGTCTCAGTGTGCCCCTTCAACTGAAAACACCCTCCCTGAAGGTTGTGCGGTCCCTCGCCGTGCACGGCCACCGGCCACCGGAGACTCCCGGCTTCACCGAGCAGCGTGGCCGGCATCCCAGGGCTGGCGACTGCTGAACCTGTACCACAGTTGAGCTCGCCTCGGGAGTCCTATTCGTAGTACTTGAAGCGCGGCTCACCCTGGACGCCTGCGCGTTGCATCGCCTCCTGCAGTTCCGGCAGTGCCGTGAAGGCGCGGGCCTCGTCGACCGAATCGAAGTAGTGGAGCACGAGCACGTTGTCCGGATCATCGACCATGCGGTGCACTGACTCGCCGGTGATGTTGCTGAATGCCGGTACGTCCGAGACGGAGTCGTAGACCTTTCGCCAGGCGTCGTAGTCGGCCACGCGGTGCCGGATCAGGAGCAGTGCCATAGTGGTCTCCCCGAGGACTGGATTGACGGGCGCGCCCGACCCAATGGTGGGAGGGCGCTGGTGACTACGTGCCACGCTACGCCCCGCTCGGTCGCCCCGGAAGGGGCGACCGAGCCGGGTCCGGGGCAGGACGCGGATGACGCGTCGACACCTGCCGATTCATCAGTCTCTTATGAGCGATTCTCGGTCAGTGGTGCCGCTCGACGCCGCCAAGTGTCGCTTTCAGGAGCCGACCGCACTCTCGGGCCAGTTATCACGTGGATAGTGCGGTCGACCTGTGCTACTGAGACGAAGGATTTTGCTACAAACTCGCCGACCGGCCCAAACCGTCCATTCGGGTGTGAGCCGCGGCGACAAGTGGTGGTGTTGTGACAGAGCTATACGGCGGCATCGAGGTCTTGCCTCTCGATCGGAGTCGTCGGACCGGCCGAGCTCGAGGTAATCAACGGGTTGACCGGCCGCGGGCGACCGTCCCACTTCCTTGGTAGTGGGACGACCCCTGCGGAGATCCTTGCCTGATGTGCATGCTCGGCGTTTCCTGTACCAGAACTTGGACCAAAAGTACCGGCCTGTTTAGGCCGTACGGAACCGACTTTCGGTACGCTGGCCGCATGGAATTGGGCTATGCGCGGGTCTCGACGGCCAAACAGGACCTCGAGCGGCAGATCGATGCCCTCCGGCAGGTCGGGATCGCGCCCGAGCGGATCTATGTGGACAAGAAATCCGGGGCCACCACCGACCGTCCCGGCTTGGCCGCGGCCCTGGCCTACGCCCGGGAGGGCGATGTGATCGTGGTGCACACCCTGGACCGGCTCGGGCGCACTGTGCGCGACACCTTGAACCTGATCCACGATCTCGCCGAGCGGGGGGTGGGGGTGCGCAACCTGGCGGATCCGATCAAGGTGGACTCCACCAACCCGAATGATCCGATGGCTCAGCTGGCGGTGGTGCTACTGGCGCTGTTCGGGCAGATGGAACGCACCTACACCCTCGAGCGCGCCGCCCACGCGAGAGCGGTGGCCACGGCCAAGGGCCGGCGGATCGGGCGGCCTACGGTGGTGGATGCGGACAAGCTGGCCTACGCCGCACACCTGCGCGAGTCCGGGCACACGATGGCGGAGATCGTGGCCAAGACCGGGATCACCCGCACCACCCTCTACCGTCACCTCCCGCCCCGGCCGGCAGAGGCCGTGACCGCCGGGCCGGTCACGGCCGCTGAAGTCGATCCTGACCCGGCGGACTGACTCTTCGCCACACCCGCGACGGTCAGGGGGTGGCCGCAGGGGCGTCCTCGGTTGGTTGGGCTCTGCCCGTGGTCCTGGGCGGGGGCAACGATGATGTCCTCCGCACCCGTATCGGTGTCCACGAGGTCCGTCTTGAGCTTCCGCCACAGCTGCTCGAGCGCCTCGGGCAACCGTTGACCACCGCGCTGGGGCGCCGGTGCTGCGGCGGCGGGTATGGCGTGGGGCGGGGTAGCCCCCCGGCCACCCCGCCCCACGCTGCTTCGTCGCGGACCTATGATCTGGCGCGCACCCCGGTTCCCCCCGGAACCACGATGCGCCCGGTCGACGCGGCCGAAGCTGGAGGATGGTCTGATGCAGATCACCTGTCCCCCTGATAGGCCAGGATGCTCGCTCTGACCCCCGCCAACAATTTTGAGGGAAGTGGCGACGTTCACAACATGACACATCAATGTGCGGTTGCGAACAGGGCTGGTCGGGATGGGCGGTGGGGGTGAGCAGGGCCGGGCGGTGCGCGAGATCAGTCGTGAATCTCCGCGGTCTCGTCCGCCAGGTCGTCGAGCACCCACTCCGAGAGCTGCCCGGCAGGGACGACGAACGCGCCCTCTTGCAGCAGTTGCGCCTCCCAGGCCGGGAGGGGCCCCTCGGTGGCCTCAGCGTCGTGGACGGCCATCGCGGCCGCGTAGCCCGCGGCCAACTCGAGGGCCCACTCCTGGTGGCCGGCGTAGCAGGGGTGACCGGGATCCGAACTGCTCACCTCCAGCCACCGGGCCGGATCCAGCGGGGCGGAGCTGGCGGGCAGCAACTGCTGGTGGAGCTCCCAGGTGACCTCGGCCCAGCGACCCGCCGGGGTGACCACCATGGGGTAATACGTGGCGACCCACCGGGTGGGCGAGGCGGGGTGCAGCTCAACGGCCAATGCCCCAGATGCAGAAATAGTCATGCCTTCTTCCTGTGCGCAGATGACGGATCGTCCGGCGGGGCGGCCTGAAGCGCAACCGCATCGCCGGGTCTGGGGGGCCCGATGGTGATCACCCAGGATAGGCACGGGGACGATAACCATGGAAGCAAGCTGAGCCATATGACATCAGGCCGATCTCCAAGCCATGGGTTGCGAGACGTCTCGTCCGGAAAATTTGCGCCCGCATGTTTCCGCGGTTCGGCCTGTCTCGTAGCTATGTGCTTTATCCATACCCCTAGAATCAGATACTCAACGTCGGTTGCGAGACAGATGGGGTGGACATGGGGAAGCTGATCGGCTATGCCCGAGTGTCGACGCGGCAGCAGGACGCAGACCGTCAAGTGTCTGACCTCCTGGGTGCCGGTGTGCGGCGCGATGACATCTATGTCGACAGTGGAGTGTCTGGAGGGCGTGCTTCGCGTCCGCAGTTTGACCGGGCGGTCGCTGCGCTCGAGTCGGGGGACACTCTGGTGATCACCACGCTGGACCGGCTGGGCCGCTCGACGCAGAACATGCTGGCCTTCGCCGAGGCACTGCGGGCGAGGGGAGCGGGGCTGAGGGTGCTCAACCTGGGTGGGGGAGACGTGGACACGGCCACCCCGATGGGGTCGATGGTGTTCACGGTGATGGCGGCCTTGGCCCAGATGGAGTTGGAGATCAAGCGGGAGCGGATCACCGACTCGGTGGCCAAGCGCCGGGCCGCCGGCCAGGACCTCGGCGGGCGCCGCCCGACCTTCACCGACTCCCAGATCCGCAACGCCCTCCGACTGATTGACGGTGGGGAGCCGGCTACCCAGGTCGCCCGCGACCTCGGGATGGGTCAAGCCCCCTGGAGTGGTGTAGCGATCTTTCGTGTAAGGGTCAGGCTGTGAGCGCGGTCAGGGGGTCGGTGGTCACCTCGCTTCCGGTGTCCGCGACGGTGGTGAGCCGGCAGCGGGTGAGGACCTCGAGGCCGAGATAGCGGCGGCCTTCGGCCCACTCGTCGGTCTGCTCGGCCAGCACGGCTCCCACGAGGCGGACGATGGCTTGCCGGTTGGGGAAGATCCCGACCGCGTCGGTCCGGCGCCGGATCTCCCGGTTCAGCCGCTCAGCTGGGTTGTTGGACCAGATCTGGGCCCAGACGTCCTTGGGGAAGTTCGTGAACGCGAGGATGTCCTCACGGGCATCGGCCAGGTATTCAGCCACCGCGGGCAGCTTCTCGGCGACGTAGTCCAGCAACCGGTCGAACTGGGCGTTCACGGCTGTCGCGTCGGGCTGGTCGTAGACGCTGTGGAGCATGGCTTTGACGGCCGGCCACATGGACTTCGGGCAAATCGACATGAGATTGGCCGCGTAGTGGGTGCGGCACCTCTGCCAGGACGCCCCGGGCAGGTTCGCCGCGATCGCGTCCTTGAGCCCGGCGTGGGCGTCACTGGTGACCAGGCGGACCCCGCCCAGGCCGCGGGCCACCAGATCGGCGAAGAACTCGTTCCAGGCCGCCCCGGTCTCGGCCGTGGCCACCCGCATGCCCAGGACCTCACGGTGGCCGTCACCGTTGACCCCGGTGGCCAGGAGCACGACCGCGTTCACCACGCGCCCGCCCTCGCGGACTTTCATCGTCAGTGCGTCGGCGGCGACGAAGGTGAACGGCCCGACGTCCCCGAGGGGCCGGTGGCGGAAGGACTCCACGTGCTCGTCGAGGTCACCGGCCATCCTTGAGACCTGGGACTTCGACAGGGCGTTGATCCCAAGGGTCTTCACCAGCTTGTCCATCCGGCGGGTCGAGACCCCGGCGAGGTAGCAGTCGGCGACCACGGTGATCAGCGCGGACTCGGCCCGCTTGCGGCGCTCCAGCAACCACTCCGGGAAGTAGGTGCCGGCCCGCAGTTTCGGGACGGCTACGTCGATCGTGCCCACGCGGGTGTCGAGGTCGCGGTGGCGGTAGCCGTTGCGCTGGGTTACCCGCTCGGGAGCGGGTCGGCCCCACTCGGCGCCGACCACCGCGTCCGCGTCGGCGGAGAGCAGCGCGTTGATCACCGTCTGCAGCAGGTTGCGCATCAGATCCGGCGAGGCTTCGGACAGGGCTTCACCGAGCAGGCCGGTGGGGTCGACAATGTGAGGAGCGGTCATCGTGATGATGTCCTTTCGAGGGTGCTGTGAGAGGTGAACTCGAAAGATCTCACGGTGGCCGCGCCCTCGTCCGCAACGACGAGCAGGGCCACCGCGCTACACCACTATCGGGGGCTCAACTCATAGGGGCCTGCGCCCGCTAGATGGTCCGCACACACGGAAGCCTCCACGGCCCACCGCTTCGTTCCCCGTCCACCGGCCCGACTGGTTTCGCTTATTGGTCTCCCACCCCCTGCCCTGTCGGGAGCGGGCTGCTCCACGGGGTGCAACGACCCCCGTGGTCCCATCGTGGGAATCGGACGCCGCGCGGGACAAACCCTGGCCGTGCAGACGATGTTCTTGCGGCCACTGTGACGTCGAGCAGGCGCCGGAGGCACGCACCGACGGCGCAACTCCGTGGGAATCTTGACGGAATCTTGAGGATCCCGCGAGGTGGGCGTCAAGTGTGGACGAGACCCTGAAGTTAGATCGGCTCCGGATGCCCCGGGGCCATGGACGCGACCCCCGACGGGCCGCACACTTCGCTGGCCCTGGAAGGGCCGGCTCGATCAGGGGGAGTCATGAGCGCGATGTCACGAGCGGAGAGAACCGATTCAGGGAGACTCGACGATGCACTGATCCGGCCCACACGCCGGTTGGTGGGGATCGATGCGGCGAGGGGGTTGGCGCTGGTCGGGTTGATGGCCATCCACATCCTGCCCTCTTGGAACGAGGAGACCGGGGAGGCCAGCTTCACCTGGCGGATCTTCTCCGGGGACTCCGCAGCCCTGTTCGCCCTGCTGGCCGGGGTCGGACTGGCCCTGACTTCCGGCGGAAGCCACCCGCACGAAGGCAAGGCGATGACCGCCGACCGGATCGGCCTGGCGATACGGGCCGTGCTGATTGCGGCGGTGGGGCTGTGGATCGGGACGCTGATGCCCGAAGACGCCCCGGCGGACAACATCTTGATCTACTACGGGGTGTTCTTCCTGCTGGCAATCCCCTTCCTGCACGCCGGGCCGAAGGTACTCTTCATCTCCGCGGCGGTCTTCGGGCTCGTGTCCCCGCTGCTGATGCAGGGCCTGCTCAACGAGCTGCCCGCCTGGAGCAACTACAATCCCACCCTCACCACCGTCCTGACGGAGCCGGGGGCCACGGCCTCCCAGTTGCTGCTCACCGGGACCTACCCAGCCCTGCCGTACATGACTTATCTGCTGGTCGGCATGGGTCTGGGCCGGTTGAACCTGCGCAAGCAGGAGGTGCAGATCCGGCTGCTGGTCATCGGTGTCGGGATCGCGATCTTTGCTCAGGCCACCTCCTACTTCCTGCTCTACGCCTTCGGCGGCTACCAGCGGCTGCTGGACGCCTCCTCGTTCGGTGAGGAGGAACTCGCCGAGGTCCTGATCTGGGGCCCGGACTCGCTGCCCACCTCCACGGTGTGGTGGCTGGCGATCGCCACCCCGCACACCAACACCCCGCTGGCGATCGCGGCCAGCCTGGGCGTTGCCCTGGCCGTGCTCGGGGCCTTCCTGCTGATCGCCCGCAAGGTCGAGGCCTGGTTGCTGCCATTGGCAGCGATGGGCGTCATGACTCTAACCCTGTACACCGCTCATCTGGTGGGCCTGTCCTTCGAGCTCCACTACGACCAGCCGTACCTGTGGTTCCTGATCCACGTGACGCTGGCGGCCTTGTTCGCGGTCGCCTGGTATCGCGCCCTGGGTCAGGGCCCGCTGGAGCGGGTGATCGGGCTCAGCGTGAAAGGCACCCGCCGGCTCGTGCTCGGAGGGACCACCGGGACCTCGCGCAGGTAGGTGCCCCGGCACCGCCGCGGGCCGTGCCGGTCACCAAGCTCCGAAGCTCTGGTGGCGGGCACGGCCCGCAGTCGTTCTCAGGCCTTAGGTCCGGGTGTCCCCAGTGTTCAGCCGGTGGGGCGACGGTAGGGCAGGTGGATCCGGAAGCTGGCGCCGCGGCCGGGGCCGTCACTGGCGGCCTCCAGGGTTCCGCCCTGGGCCTCGACCAGGGCCTTGCTGATCGCCAGGCCCAGCCCCGAGCCGCCGCGGTGGGCCTCCCGGCCGGTGTTCGCGCGGTAGAAGCGCTCGAAGACGTGCGGGAGATTTTCGGCGCTGATGCCCTCCCCGGTGTCGGTGACGGTGTAGGTGACCGCCTCGGCGGTGTGGTCGGTGCGCAGGACGATGGTGCCCCCGGTCGGGGTGTGGCGCAGGGCGTTCTCCAGCAGATTGCTCAGCACCTGGCCCATCCGCTCCGGATCCAGCGGCACCGGGGCGGTCTCCGGGCCGGTGCTCACCGAGGTGATCGACACGCCCTTGCCGGCGGCGTCGGGCTCGATGGCCGCGACCGCCTGGCCCGCCAAATGCTCCGGGTCTTGGGGGGTGAGCTGCAGACGAGTCATGCCTTCCTCGGCGGCGGTGAGCTGGCGGATGTCGCGGGCCAGGCGCTCCAGGCGGGTGATCTGGGCGTTGAGGATCCCGGTGGTGTGCTCGTCGAGGGCGACCACCCCGTCCTCGACGCCTTCCAGATGGCCCTTGAGACTGGCCAGCGGGGTGCGCATCTCATGGGCTAGATCAGCAAGCATCTGTCGGCGGATGGTGTCCACGGAAGCGAGCTTGGCCGCCATCTCGTTGAAAGAGGAGGCCAGGGCGTCGAACTCCGGGCCCAGCTTGGTGGAGGTGACGCGCACGTCGTAGTTGCCCGCGGCCACCTCTCCGGCCGCGGTGCTGAAGGAGGCCAGGGACCGCCCGATCGTGCGGTAGAGGTAGAAGGTGAGCATCCCGGCGATGTAGAGAGCCGGCAACCCGCCGATGGCCAGGGCCGTGAGACTCACCGAGCGGAAGGCGTCCTCCAGATGCACCAGCCCGAGGGCCTCATCGGCGTGACCGGACTCGACGAGCTCGTGGTAAAACATGTTCGGCCCGACCAGCACCGCAGTCACGACCACGATGATCAACCCGATCAACAGCACCGCGGTCTGGGCCAGCATCAACCGCACCGTCAACGGGCTCCAGGACCAGCGCGGGCCTGTTAAGACAGTGCTGCTCATTCTCCGGTGCCCATCCGGAAACCGATCCCGCGGATCGTATGGATGAACTTCGGGCTGGCGGCCTCATCGCCGAGCTTCTTGCGGATCCGCCCGATGTGCACGTCCACCAGGTGTTCGTCCCCGGTCCAGGCGGTGTCCCAGACGATCTCCACCAGCTGCCGGCGCGAGAGCACCATCTGCGTGTGGGCCGCCAGGGCGGCCAGCAGATCGAACTCGATCCGGGTCAGCGCCACCGACTCCCCGCCCACGCGGACCTCCCGGGCGGCCTCGTCCACCGTCAGGTCACCGATCACCAGCTCCTGGGCCCGCCCCGCCGGCGGCGGGGCGGGCGCCGGGGCGGGGCGGGTGCGGGCCCGGCGCAGCATGGCCTGGACCCGGGCCACGAGCTCGCGCGGGCTGAACGGCTTGGTCACGTAGTCGTCGGCTCCCACCGACAGGCCCACGATCTTGTCGATCTCGTCGTCGCGGGCGGTGAGCATCAGCACGTGGCAGTCCGAGAAGGTCCGCACCTGACGGCACACCTCGATCCCGTCGATTCCCGGTAGCCCCAGATCCAGCACGAGGACGTCCGGGGCGTACTCCCGCACCGCGGCGACCGCCTCCGTGCCGTCGTGGCGTACTTCGACGTCCAGCCCGGCCTTGCGCAGATATTCCGCGACCAGTTCCGCCAGGTCGACCTCGTCGTCGACCACCAGAACACGCCCGGTGAGCGGATCCGTCATCTGTCCTCCCTGTCCTGATCGCTGTGCTGTGAGTGCTGTGAGCGCTGTGAGCCTCGGTGTCCCGGGTAGCCGTGCTGCCCGCGCGGGACCGGCGGTGCGGGTGGGGCAGTCGTGGACGGGTTCACCGGTGAGCTGGTGGTCGGTGTGGTTGATGCTCTCCCGCACCGTGAACCGTCAAGGCTTCTCCGTCGTCTTCACAATCCGAGGATGCAACGGGTGGTCAGTATCAGCGGATCCCGGAGCTACCGCAGTCGACGATCTGAGGCCGTCCTGGCTTACGGGGTCCGTGATGCGTAGGTCGCCCCGTCGACGGGCATGTCACGGGGCGGGCCACAGCCCCGTCGCGGGGGACGCGTTCCCCATCACCTGAGGCGGTCAGCCGCTAGCCCCCCCCGCTGACATGATGCCCGGGGTCAGCGCGTGGGCTCGTTGTCGGCGAGGGAGGATGGACTGAAGGGGAGGGCGTCGCCCTCGCGTTGCTTGAGGTCCTTATACCAGCGTGCTGCGTCGTCCTGGGAAGCGGATTCGACGGCGCGCTCGGTGCGGTCGCCGCGGAAAATCGAACGCATGATCAGCCAGAAGATGACGCCGATGCAGATGGACGGCAGCACAGCCGCGAAGTACTCCATGGATGTATTCTCCCCTAGGGATCTGGACGGACGCTGGCGCCGGGTGTGTACTCAGCGCGGTGAATGGGTGTCTGTCAGGGGTATTCCACGGGGGCGGGTGGCGGTGTACCACTGGGCGCAGAAAACAACGATCAAGGTGACGTCCACGGCGTCCCCACCGTAATACATGATCTGCGCCCCGATTCGCGCGTCGGCGAAGTCAACGCCGGCGGGCGGATGGCCGTAAAGCCACTTGGCCAAGATCGAATGGGCTGTGAGAAACCCAATGAGCGCTGCGGTCCGCAGGCCGAAGGAGCTCCGGTGCGGGTTCGGGTCAATCCCCACCATCGCGGCGGTGAAAAGATAGCCGGCCAGGAAGACGTGGGCGTGGACGAGCGCATACAACCACACCGAGGTGTGCATCAATCCGTACAGATCGGTGGTGTAAAGCGCCCACAGGCCCCCGACGTTGAGCACCACCGCGACCACCGGATGGGTCAGAGCCCGCACGAAAGCGGTGCGCAGGGCCCGGGAGAGCGCGCGGGCCTGAACCACAGGCAAAGCACGCAGAGCAAGAGTGACCGGGGCACTGAGCACCAGACACAGTGGCGCGACCATGCCCAAGAGCAGGTGCCCGACCATGTGGGCGGGAAAGCTCGTGCGGGCGGCTTCAGCGATCGGGCCCACCACCGCGGCTCCAGCACAGAAGAGCCCGGTGCACCACAGCACGGCGCGGTGGATCGGCCACCGCCCCCGGTGTCGGGACGCCCACCATCCCGCGGCGTAGCCGACCGCGCCCAGACCGAACGCCAGGGCTGTGACGTATCCGAACAAAGTCCAACCGAACATGCCGTGGTCGTGACTCATCGCGATTATCGTACATCTGTTTTCAAGACCTGGTCGGTCGTTGATTGCCCTCGTCCGGCTGGCTGACCATTCCTGTATGGCCACGATGAAGCCGCAGTGGATGATCGACTGTGGGAGCTGATCGCCCCGCTCATACCGCCCCTAACGCCGCCGCGAGGCCCCGGTAGGCGGCCGTGGATCGATGACCGGGCCGCTGTGGAGGGCATCTTGTTCGTGCTGCATACCTCGGTGTCGGTGGCGGACCTGCCACCGGCTCTGGGGCGCGGGTCCGGACACAACCGCCTGGTTGCCTGTGCGCGTGTGACAGGCGGCCGGGGTTTGAGAGAAGCCCCACCGGGCCGTGCTCGAGGAGCTCTCCGAGGAGCAGATCCTCGACTGGACAGGGGCCAGCATCGACTCGGTGTCGGTACGAACCCAAAAAGGGGAGCGAGCTGACCGGCCCGAACTCCACCGACCACGCGAACCCGGGCTCCAAGTACTACCTGTTCACTGACCGCAACGGCCTGCCCCTGCACGTTCACGCCCCGGCCGCCAACACCCACGACAGCCGTCTCTTCGAACTCCTGATGGTGGCCACCTCCGGTGTGCGCGATCGGTGCGGACGTCCCGTGCAGCCACGGCGCCGCCCAGGCATCAAAGTGCGTGTTACCCGCCGTGGGATCGAGGCCAAAACTCATCTGGATCGACACGGCTTGGTGGTCGAGCGCCCCATCTCCGGGGTCTTGCGCTTCAAACGCCTCGGAATCCGCTACGACCGCATCGTCGGCACCCTGGTCCTCTGCCCTGCTCGGCCTCCCGCTCATCAACGTTCGCCGACTGCGCCAGGCGACCAAGTTATGAGATCAGGTGCACCTCAGCGTGCCTGCACTGCACCGGTGGCCGGCGAGGTGCCGGCATCCCGATTTCCCCGGGCAGGGGCCGTGATCCCTGCCGGAGCGCTCGGCTCGCCAGTCTCGGGGGTTGGTTTGCCGGACGCCACTCGTGCCGGGCGTATGGGCCCCTCTTCCTTGTCATTGAGGATGCCGTCCCCGTCAATGTCCGGGTCTCCTTCATTGAGCAGGCCGTCCCCATCCATGTCCGGATCAACCTCATCGACGAACTCATCGCCGTCGAGGTTGTCGTCAGCCTCGTTGCCGATGCCGTCCCCGTCGAGGTCGGTGTCTTCAATGTCGAGGATGCCGTCGCGATCGGTGTCCCGTCTGGTGTCCGGAACCCGGGGCGCCACCCCGGGCAGGAGATCCTTCTCTTTCCCAGTGCCCGCGGACGGTGGCGGCGCGGATGGTGGCGGCGCGGGTTTGGGCGGTGCCGGTTTGGGGGGTGCCGGCTTGGACGGTGCCGTTAGGGGCCCGGGCGGGGTCGCAGCAGGTGCTGGTTTGGCGGGCTTTACCGGCTTGGTCTGGGAGGCCGTGGGCTTTTGCGCTGCTGGCGGTGCAGGAGTCGGTGTGGGGCTGGGTTTTGCAGGAGCGGAAGGCTCGGCCGTGGGCTGTGGCTCCTTCGTGACCTTCTTGGTCGCAGCGGCCTTCTGCTCGGCAGCCTTCCTTTGGGCGGCCTTCTTCTGATCGGCTGCCTCTTCGCCTGAGGCGGCCTTTTTCTTGGCGGCGGTCTCGTCCTCCGGGAGAGCCGGCACGGGCACCTCCAAGGAGTATTTGCTGCGGGAGGCGGGAATGACGCGGAGGCCGTCGACCCAGTCGAAGGACTGGGGGTCCACGGCCTGCCCGTCGACCCAGGTCTCGAGGTGCAGGTTTGGTCCCGTGACCCGGGTTCCGGTGGCACCGACGGAACCGAGCTGCTCGGACGCGGTCAGCCGGTCACCGGTGGCCACCCTGACGTCCTGGAGGTGGTTGTAGGTGGTTCTCAGTCCGTCCGCGTGGGTGACCTCCACACGGTTGCCGCCCCAGACGTCCCAGAACACGGCCGTCACCTCGCCCTCGGCGGCCGCCACGACCGGCAGCCCTGCGGCGGCGGAAACGTCGGTGCCGTTGTGGAACTCGCGGTCGCCGCGATCGGGGGCGATCCGCCACCCGAAGGTGCCCCCGCTCAGGACGGTCCCGGGAGTGGTGGGGGCGATGAGGGTGTTGACGGGAAGCTCGCCCGAGTACAGCCTCGGTGCGTGCCGCCCCGGGCGCACCGTCGAGGCCGCGTTCCGGTCGCCGTCGCCCGGGCCGGTGCCTTGGCGCCAGGACCCGTTGCCCGCGGCGCCGTCACGGACGGGCGAGGTGGAACGGTTCTGCCGCAGCGGTGCCGCCGGGGGGTGCTGCCGCTCCTGACCTGACGCGAAGA
Organism: Kocuria sp. CCUG 69068; assembly: GCF_020833785.1. Taxonomy (NCBI): domain Bacteria; kingdom Bacillati; phylum Actinomycetota; class Actinomycetes; order Micrococcales; family Micrococcaceae; genus Kocuria; species Kocuria sp. CCUG 69068. The sequence continues at coordinate 31,621 of NZ_PDDL01000016.1, read as the reverse complement.
GGCTCCACCCGCTGTCCGACCGCTCCGAGGACGTCGAGGATCCCGCCGACGCACCGAAGGCAGCCCCTCGTTCTTCGCCGGCCCCCGGAGTGACGCCCGAGCTGACGGCCACGCTCAGCGCCACGAGGGCCGAGAACGCGGCGAGGGCGCTCACCGGCGAGGAGGCGCGGTGACGGAGGTCGGGCTTGGCAGGGCGGCGAGAGGAGTCGCGGGGCATGATGGTGTTTCCCCCCAGGACGTCGCAGACAGCGACGGAAAGATCGAGCAACGGACCGCAGGCAGCAAACATTGGTGTGCGCGTAGGAGCACGGACAATCCTCCTGAGAATATGTCTTCGCTCCCGTTAATGCGGCGTCGTGCGGGGACGCAACGCTGTATGACGCGCAGAGCTGCCGCCCTCCGGTTCGAGGTTCCTGGTTCGGTGGCGGCGCAGTGGCGCTGAGGTACCTCACGTGACGCGGTAGATACCGATGTCAGGGCGCCCTGTCGTGGGTCAGATGTTGCCGTGGCAGCCAGGGTGGTTCGCGCCTGTGGTCAGTTGAGCAGATTGGTGAGGCCGGGGGCGAGCAACAAGATGGTGGGCACGGAGATGAGCGCAGCGGCTGCGCTGATGACTGTTGCCTTTTGCCCCGTCGGCAGGGGTGTGGCCTCCAGCCGCAGGATGCGCTGACGGGCATCCTCAACAGGGGCCGCGCCTGTCCAGGTGCCTTGGAAGCGGTGCGAGGGGGCAGCGAATCCACCGGCGCTGACGAGGACGACGGCTCGGGCGAGGGTACGGTCGTCGACGCTCCGGCGGGCGCGGTCGTCGGCGAGCATCTCGACGAGGAGCCCGACTTCGCGGTGGGCGCGGTCGGCGATGGGGAACCAGGGCAGGGAAGCCTTCCAGGCGCGGAACAGCATCAGCACGATGTCATGACGTTGGGTGGCATGCGCCTTCTCGTGCTCGATCACCGCGTCCAGCTCGTTTTCATCGAGCAGTGACAGCAGTCCGGCAGAGAGGACGGTCATCGTGGTGAACGCCCCGGGGAGGCAGTAGGCGATCGGGGCGGGGTTGTCGAGGAGCCGGGTGCCGGGGGCCTCGGGCAGCGGTGTGCTCAGGAGCAGGACCAGCTGGGCATGGCGCCGACGATCGTGTTCGGCGCGCACAATCGTGAAGATCAGGTTCAGCAGCAGATGCCCGCCGAGCAGAACTGCTCCGGACAGCGCGAGGATGTGCATCGGGCCTGCGGGCCCCCATGGCTGATCTCCCAAGAAGCTGGCGGCGAAGCTGATGCCGCCCGTGACCAAGTCCGGCCCAAAAGGGGCCAGGCCGAAGGTGAGCAAGGCCCCGAGCATCGACAGCCCGCCGGCCAGGGCGACGGCCTGCCAGAGCACCAGTGCGGTGGCGGGGGCGCAGGTCGGCCACTTGGCGTGCGAGAGAAGGATTGGGACGGGCCAGGCCAGGGCGAGGGCAAATGCTGCGAGGGCGATCGAGGCGCTGATCACATGGACTCAGTGGTCGTCGAGGAGGCGCCGCAGCGTTTGTGCTTCCTCGGAACTGACGCCCCCGACGAAGCGTTCGAGTACGGCGGCCCGGTCGTTGGCTGTTCCGAGGACCTCGTGCATGAGGGAGGCCATATGCTCCTCCCGGGAAGCCGCAGGTAAGTAGCGGTGGGGGCGGAAGGTGCGTTCCCGTGTGACGAATCCTTTGCGCTCCAGGCGGGACAGGACAGTGAGCACGGTGGTGGCGGCGCGGGGGCGGCCACTGTCGGTGGCTAGGGGGAGCTGGTCCTGAAGGTCGTAAGCCGACAGGGGGGTGTCCGCCTGCCAGAGGATCTCCATGATGGATCGCTCCAGGTCACCTAAGGAGGTTGCACGTTTTGATTCGTTGGTTGCCACCGGCTGATTCTAGCGGACCGACCCACGTGTTCTACAGTGGTGTAGAAGTAATTCTACGACTCGTAGAATTACTTCTACACCACTGTAAACAGGCTTGGGGGACAACCCATGGATCCGTTGGAGATCGCCCGGTGGCAGTTCGGGATCACCACCGTCTACCACTTCGTGATGGTCCCGCTCACGCTCGGGCTGGGTCTGCTGGTGGCGCTCATGCAGACGATGTGGGTTCGTACCGGCAACGGGCGCTGGCTGCGGATGACGAAGTTCTGGGGAAAGCTCTACCTGATCAACTTCATCATGGGCGTGGCCACCGGATTGGTGCAGGAATTCCAGTTCGGCATGGCCTGGAGCGAGTACTCCCGCTTCGTCGGCGATGTCTTCGGGGCACCGTTGGCGATGGAGGGCCTGCTCGCCTTCTTCTTCGAGTCCACCTTCCTGGGCCTGTGGATCTTCGGCTGGGACCGCCTGCCCAAGAAGCTGCACCTCGCCTCGCTGTGGACGGCCGTGCTGGGCTCGGTGGTCTCGGCGTTCTTCATCATCGTGGCCAACTCCTGGATGCAGCACCCGGTGGGCGTGGAGATGGTGGACGGCCGCCCGGTGATGAACGACGTGTTGGCGGTGCTGACCAACAACACGGCCCTGGTGGCCTACTCCCACACTCTGGCCGGAGCGGTGGCAGTGGGCGCGGCGTTTCTGATCGGGGTTTCCTGGTATCAGCTGTGGCAGCGCCGCCGGGACAACATCGACACCGTCGACGACTCCGGTGCCGTGGTTGTGGGGGAGCGGGCCGATATTCCCGGGCGGGACCGGGTCGACCACGGCGTGTGGCTGTCCAGCCTGCGCATCGGTGCGGTGGTCGCCGCCGTCGCCTTCGGCGGGGTCGCCGCCACCGGGGACCTGCAGGGCAAGCTCATGTTCGAGCAGCAGCCGCTGAAGATGGCTGCCGCTGAGGCGGCCTGCCACGATGGCACCAGCTTTTCGGTGCTGGCGGTGGGCCCGCTGGGAGCCCAGGACTGTGACCAGGTGACCAACGTCATCGAGATCCCGGGCCTGTTGTCGTTTCTGGCCCACGGGGACTTCGACACCGAAGTCAAGGGCGTGAACACCCTCATCCCACAGTACGAGGCCGCCTACGGCACCCACCTGCCTGAGGACCCCATGTACGGCGAACGGGCCGGCCAGAAGATCGACTACCTGCCCCTGATGGAGGTCACCTACTGGGGGTTCCGCCTGATGATCGGTTTCGGCATGCTCGCCGCCGGCTTCGCCGCGCTGACGCTGTGGCTCACCCGGAAGGGCACCGTCCCGGCTTCCAAGCCCTTGATGTGGGTGGCGGTGGCCTCCATCCTGGCACCCTTCGGGGCCAACATTGCCGGGTGGGTGTTCACCGAGATGGGGCGGCAACCGTTCGTGGTCGTCCCGAATCCCAACCCCAGTGGTGTGGACGGGGTCTACATGTACACCGCCGCTGCCGTCTCCCCGGGAGTCAGCGGGGAGGAAATCCTTTTCTCCCTCATCATCCTCGGGCTGATCTACGCGGTCCTGCTGGTGGTGGAGACGATGCTGCTCGTGCGCTACGTGCGCGGCGGGGTCGCCTCGGCCATGCCCGAGCTCGCCCACCGAGACGATGACCCCGCCCATCCCGAGGGCATGACCGGTCGGCGCGATGACGTGCTGGCCTTCGCCTACTGAGCCCGACGACCACAGAACGGTCTGTGACATGGAACTGCTTCCCACTCTCTGGTTCATCGCCATCGTGGTGCTGTGGACCGGGTTCATCCTCCTGGACGGCTTCGACCTGGGCGTGGGGATGCTCATGCTCATCAGTACCCGCGATGAGCGCCAGCGCCGGCAGATGCTCAATACCATCGGCCCGGTGTGGGACGGCAACGAGGTGTGGCTGATCACCGCAGCCGCCGGGCTCTTCGCCGCCTTCCCCGACTGGTACGCCTCCTTGTTCTCTGCCCTGTACGTCCCCTTCGTGTTCGTTCTGGTCGGGCTGATTTTCCGGGCGGTGTCCATCGAGTACCGCGGTAAGGTCCACAGCGACCGGTGGCGGCGGTGGGTGGACCGGGCCCTGGGGATGGGGTCGTTTCTGGTCGCCTTCGGGCTCGGTGCTGCCTTGGCTTTGACCACTACGGGCCTGCCGCTGGACGCTAATGGCGACCGCGTCGGCGGGGCCTTCGCCTGGTTCACGCCCTACGCGCTGCTCGGTGGGCTGGCGCTGGTGGGGTTCTGCCTCGTGCACGCCGCGGCCTTCCTGGGACTGAAGACCGAGGGCCCGGTCCGGGTGCGTGCCCGCCGGTTCCTCCTCCGTTTCGGTCCGGCCGCGCTGGTGCCGCTCACCGTGTGGGTGTTGGCCGTTCAAGTGGCACACGACACGGCCTGGACCTGGCCCCTGGTCGGTGCCGCGGTCGTCGCCGCGCTCTTCGGGTGGACCAGCGCCCGCCTGGGCCGGGAAGGCCGCGCCTTCGCCGGCTCCGCCGCACTGCTGTTCTGCGGCCTCGCCTCGATCTTCGCCAACGTCTACCCCGTGGTGCTGCCCTCCACGATCGACCCCGCCCACCACCTGACGGTGGCCAACGCCTCCAGCAGCGACTACACCTTGGGGGTCATGACCGTCGTGGCGGCCATCGGCTTGCCCTCGGTGATGCTCGCTCAGGGCTGGAGCTACTGGGTGTTCCGCCGGCGCCTGACCACCGGCCATCTTCCCGCCCCCCACCCCGTCCTTCCCGCCGTTGCCCCAAGCCGCGCCGCGGGTACCCGACGTGAGGGTGTGCCGGGGAGAGGCGTGGACGGGAACCAGCAGGCATGAAACGTCCTCCGCTGGGCCCCGGTGGTGCTGCCACAGTCTTCACCCTCGGCCTCCTCGGAGCGCTCAAGGCTCTGGCTCTGATCGGCATGGCCGAAGCCCTGGCCCGCGGCATCGTCGGGGTCATCGCTCATGACACGGCGGCCTGGCAACGGGCTCTGCTGGTCGGGGTCGGTGCCGGGCTGCTGCGTGCCGCAACCATCTGGGCCACCCAGGTCGTCGCCGTCCGCGCCGCCGGTCGGGCGAAGCGAGGGCTGCGCCGAGAACTCGCCACCGGCCTCCTGGCCGGGTGCGGCCACGACGTCGGCGCCACGACCACTGTGGGCACCATCGGCCTCGACGCCCTCGACGACTACTACGCGCGCGTGCTGCCCTCGGTCACCGCCGCCACCACCGTGCCTCTGCTGATCGGGGCGAGGATTCTGGCCGCCGACTGGGTCAGCGCCCTCATCATCGTGCTCACCGTGCCCCTGATCCCGGTGTTCATGGCACTGATCGGGCTGCACTCCCAGGACAAGGCTGAGGAGTCCTCCGCCGCCCTTCAACGGCTCTCCCACCACCTGGTCGAACTCGCCCGTGGACTGCCCGTCCTCGTGGGCCTGGGACGGATCGAGGAGCAGGCTGCGGCGCTGCGCGATGTCTCCGAGCAGCACCGGCACACGACCATGGTGACCCTGCGCACCGCGTTCCTCTCCGCGCTCGTGCTCGAGCTGATCGCCACGCTCTCGGTCGCCGTCGTGGCGGTGTTCGTCGGCGTGCGCCTCGTCTACGGTGACCTCGACCTCCTGGTGGGACTCATTGCCCTCATCCTCGCCCCCGAATGCTTCGCCCCCTTCCGCGACCTCGGCGCGGCCTTCCACGCCTCCCAGGACGGCATGGCAGCCTTGCACCGCTCCCGTGAGATCGTCGCCGAGCCCCCGGCCCCCGACATCCGCAGACCGACGCCACCGGAATCGAACCCCGCAACGATCAACCCCCAGCCGGACACCCCAGCAGACCAGGCACCCGCGGTGCGAATCAGTGGCGTGGTCGTGCGCTACCCAGGGCGGCCCTCCCCAGCACTATCCGGTCTCGACGCCGAAATCCCTTCCGGAACTATCACTAGCGTCGAAGGCCCCAGCGGCAGCGGCAAATCCACCCTGCTCGGGGTCCTCGCCGGAACCATCGAAGCCCAAGAAGGAACCATCCACGGGATCGACCCTGCCGCGGTGGCCTGGGTGCCTCAGCACATCCACACCATCGGCGAGACCGTCCTCGACGAGATCCAGCTCTACGCCCACGACACCGCTTCCGCCCACCACGCCCTCGCGCGAGTCGGACTGACCGGGCTGGCCGAGGCGGACCCGAACCAACTCAGCCCCGGGGAACTGCGCCGCCTGGGCCTGGCCCGGGGCCTGGCCCGCATCACCGCCGGGGCCCGGCTGCTGCTCCTCGACGAGCCCACCGCCCACCTCGATCCCGCCAACGCGCACCGCATCAGAAACCTCATCGACAACCTGCGCGGCACCACCACCGTGATCCTGGCCTCCCACGAAACCGAGATCACCGCCCTCGCCGACCAGAAAGTGCTACTGGGCGAACCCGCCAGCCCCCGCGGTGAGGGTGAACACCACCGGTCAAAGACCACCGCCCCGGAGGAGCAGCAGGCCTCCGATCGCCAGGGCGAGGCGTTCACTTCTTCACTCGCCGAGACCTCCGGTGGTGCGTTGGGCGAGCTCAGGACGTTCCTCGCCTCCACTCGCTGGCGCATGTTGGGGGCCGCGGCCCTGGGGACGGCCTCAGTCCTGTTCGCCGCTGCCCTCACCACGCTGTCGGGCTGGCTGATCGTACGCGCCAGCGAGCAACCGGGAATCATGTACCTGATGGTCGCCATCGTCGGCGTCCGCTTCTTCGGCATCGGCCGCGCCGTGCTGCGCTACGCCGAGCGACTGGCCACCCACGACGCCGTCCTGTCCGCCACCACCGAGCTCAGGTCCCGGATCTGGGCCGGGCTGGCCGCCCGAGGCCTGGCCTCCCGGGCCCTGGCCACCGGTGGGGCGGCGCTGGAGCACCTGGTCGACGCCGCAGACCGGGTCCGCGACCTGGCCCCGCGGGTCCTGCTGCCACCGATGGCCGGGGCCGGCACCGCCCTGGGGGCTGTCGTGGCCGTCATGGCCCTGTGCCCCAGCGCGGTGCCCACGCTACTGGTCGCCGTCCTCGGCGGGCTGTTCGCCGGGCCCGTCGCGGCGCTGCTGGCCGATCGCTCGGCGGCCCGCCACCTCACCGTCGTGCGCTCCAGGGTGATCCGCCGCTTCGCCGCGATGGTCGCCGCCTCCGACGAGCTGCGCGCCAACGATCGAGCCAAGGACATGCTCGCCCGGCTGGACGACCTCGAGCAGCGCGCGGACACGTCGACCCGCTCCAGTGCCTGGGCGCGGGGCCTGGGCGAGGCCGTCGTGGTGCTGGCCTGTTCTCTTTCCTCCGTGCTGATGCTGGCTACCACCGCCGAAGCCCTGGCGGCGGGCACGATTTCCACACCGGTCGTCGCCGGACTCGTGCTGCTGCCTCTGGGCCTGATCGACCCGCTGCTCGGCGTGGTCGATGCGGTACAGCAGTGGTCCGCGCTGGCCCAGTCACTGCGCAAGGTCCATGCCGTCACCTCCACAACCACCCGTCACGAGCGACCTCAGCCCCCCGCCGGGCTGGTTCCGGCTCAGGTCCAAGAGCTGACGCTGGCCGACCTGGCCGTCACCTGGCCCCAGGCGCCGGCCCCGGCATTCCGCCACCTCCAGGCCACCGTGCGACGCGGCCAGTGGCTCGTCGTTGAAGGTCCCTCCGGCTCAGGCAAGTCCACCCTGCTGGCGACCCTCCTCGGCCACTTGCCCGCCGCGGAGGGCTCATGGCAGGTCAACGGCTCCGACAGCACCACCTTCGACGCCCGGCAGCTGCGGCGGTGCTTCGCCTGGTGCCCCCAGGAGGCACATCTGTTCGACTCCACCATCCGCGGCAACCTCCTGCTCGCCCGGGGTAAAGACGATCGGCCCACCGATGAGGACATGTACGAGGTCCTCACCCGTGTGGGCCTGGGCCCCTTCCTGGACAGCCTTCCCCGGGGCTTGGACACACCAGTTGGGCCCAGCGGCGGGGAGCTCTCCGGGGGGCAACGTCAACGCGTCGCCGTGGCCAGGGCACTGCTCACCCGCGCCGACGTCATGCTCCTCGACGAACCCACCGCTCACCTCGACGCACCAGCTGCCGACTCGCTGATCTCCGACCTGCGCTCAGCACTGTCCGACCGCATCGTCGTGCTCGTGACCCACCACGCCGAACAACGTGCTGGAGCAGACGTCCACCTCCGCCTACCAGGGGTGCACCAGCACCGCCCACCGCAACCCAGGGACCATGCGCAGGCCAGAAACGGCGACCGGTCACTGACGCGTGTTCTCTGACCGCCCCGCCAACGCAGACGATCTCCCAAGACATCACAGCCCCAGATGAGATACACCTCTCCCGGGGACTCCGCGCGACCTGTCCTCAGCCGCCGACGCTCGGCCGGCCTGCGCTGGCGCGGGTTGATCCACATGGCTCCAACGGGACGTCATGGTGCATAGAACCGTCCCGTCACGAGACACTGCTCGATTCCCTCACACTTCCGGGGCGGTGGAAGTGTCGGTGCTGTTGTTTGCTGTGGCGTCTTCCGTGGATTGCGTAGTGGCGGGGCGGGGTGCGCGGCCCAAATCCACCACACGGTAGATCAAACCCGCCACCAGACCCCCCAACAACGGGGCGACCCAGAACAGCCACAGCTGGGACAGGCTCTGCGCGCCACCGATGGCCGCGGTGCCGGTGGAGCGGGCCGGATTCATCGATCCGCCGTCGAACGGCGCCAGGATGGTGAGCAGGAACGCGAAGGTCGCCCCGATCGCCACCGGGGCCAGTACCGCGTTGGCCCGTGGGGCGGTTGAGCCCAGGACCACGAGAACGAACAAGGTGCTCGCCACGAACTCAATCAGAAGCACGGTGGGCCAGCCGGCTTGGGAAGTGGAGTTCTGCCCGTAGCCGTTGGCCACCGCCCCCAGAGCCTGGGCGGTGGTGGCGGCATCGATCAGTGTCATCAGCACCGCCCACAGCAGCCCCACCGCGACCAGGGCCCCCAGCACCTGGGCCACCACGTAACCGATGGCGACCTTGGGTGATGTGCGCCCGGCCACGACCGCCGCCAGGGTCACGGCAGGATTGAAATGACCCCCGGAGACATGCCCGAAAGCCACCAATACCGCCAGCAGCCCCAGCCCGAAACCCAGTGCGGAATCGATGACCTGGGTGGCGAAAATCCCGGTGCCCACCCCGGCGAAAATCAGCACGGTAGTGCCCGCGAACTCCGCCGCCCACCGGGCACCGGTGGAGGGAGCCGGGGACACCTCGTTGGTGCCGGAATCTTTGCGCACCGCTTTCGGAACCGGAGCCACCAAATCCTGAAAGTCGAGGGCGGCCGTTCCAGCATCACGGGCGGGCGCTGTGGATCCCGCAGCAGCAGGTTGTGCGGTGTTGTCGGTCATAGGGGTTCTCCTGAACGTTGTATCGACACGGCAGGGCCAGAAGGGAAGGCCAGTAAGTCCGGGCGCCGGGCGCCGCTGCAATAGGACCACGGCTAGCTGAATGGTTTTTGAGCACGGGCTCAAATGTGTCGGCCCCACAGCAGGTCCTTGCTGGTCGGTCGCCTCACTCAAGGCTGACAGAGAGGGGACTGGCGAAGGCGCTTTCCCATTCTGTGGGTTCAGCGGATGTGTTGTGGGAGCCCATTCTTGATACCGCCGCCTCGACGGACCCACCCGCTGCTGCAGTTGGGTCCGGGCTCAGTCTTCGCATCGAGCGGAGGTGAGCACGAGCCCACGCCCGGCGCCGGCGGTCCGGGCCAGGGCCAGCTCCAGTGGGCCCTGGCCGTAGGCGCGCTGCCAGGCCACCGCGAACACCGCCGCCCCGCCTGCGTGGATGAGGAACCACAGGAGGGGCACCTCGTAGTGCACCATGGCGGCCAGGGCCAGCAGGTGGGCGGTGTAGAGGGTCAGGGTCATGGAGCCCGCAGCACTGAGCGGCAGCAACCAGGCGCCGGCCTTCCGCCCGATGAGCAGGAACGCCCCCAGCACGGCCGCACCGGAGCCGAGGCCATAGAGGATCGCGATCGGGGTGTTGGTGTGCGGACCGGGGATTAGCAGCCACCACCACGACGTGTCGGGCAGGACGGGGTCGGGGCCCCAGATGATGATCTCGTCGATCTGCTCCTGGCTCAGTCCCGGGGTGGAGCTCATCAGCTGGTCAAAGCCGCCGGCCTGCATGATCAGCACCCAGTAGACCAACCACGCGGCCAGAGCCAGGACCAGGCCCGCCCCGAGCAGCCGGACCTGGACGTGCAGGGACCGCAGGTTGAGCCGGCCGATGGCTACGCCGGCAAGCAGGTAGGTCAGGTATGGGGCCGCAGGGTAGGTACCGGTGAACAACAGTTGGGAGAGCACCGTGCCAGGGTCGGTGAGCACCCCGGTGATGGTGGGATTGTAGACCTCCATCGCGGGCAGCACGCCGCGCAGGGTCTGCATCAGCACCGGGGCGGTCACCGCGGTCACTCCGGCGAGGATGAACAGGGTCCGTGCGGGTAGGTGCAGGAAGGGGATGGCCAGCAGGAAGAACATCCCGTAGTAGGTCAAGATGTTGTAGGCGGGCGGGTCCTCCGGCATGACCTGGTTCACGAGCAGGCCCAGCACAGTGATCAGCACGGCCCGGATGAGCAGCCCCACCCGGTCGGCGGTCATCGTCCGGCCCCGGTGGGCTGTGCGTCCGCCGGTGGAGAACGCCAGCCCGACCCCGGCCAGCAGCGCGAACAGGGCCGCGGCCCGGCCGGCGAACAGCTGCCACTGCAAGGTGACCTCGTAGGTCTCGGGGTCCCAGGCCGGCAAGATGTGGATGGAGAACATCCCGACCAGAGCCAGACCCCGGGCGGCATCGACGCCCACCAGCCGGGATTTTTTCACCAGCGGGAGACCTGAGTCCCCAGTTGGCCCCCGCGTCCCCGAGGTCGGGTGGTGGATGCTGACCATGCTGGTGGGCTCCTTCTCTCGGATGTACCGGCGGGCCCCCGCCCACCGGTCCGGGCACTCCAGGCCCCTCCACCCCCATTTGACCAGGGCGGACTGTCCCGGGCTTATCCTTTCCCTGTGCCCTGGCTGTGTCCGCTGCCGCGTCTCCGGGCGCGCCATGCGGGCCTGCGAACGGTCGTCTCCAGGTCCGCCACCATCAGCACCACGGATGTGCACCAGGCCGAGAACTGGCCGAGATGGTCGGCGCCCGGGTCTTCCACACCCTGGACGGCCTCTCCTGGTCCCATAGGACCCTGCAGGCCACCGGCAGGCCACGCACCTGGGAACGGTTGGGGGCGGCGGGTCGTGTCGGCGTCCCTGGCCGTCCCAGCCGGCTTCCGGTGACGTCAGCCGGTCCACATAGGGGTTAGCGGTCCTCGGTGCGCTGCTGCAACTGATCCAGGTAGGCGTTGTAAGCATCCAAATCCGGGGTGCCTCTGACGGCGGCCTCGGCCTCTTCGCGGGCGGCGTTGCGCGCATCCTCGCGGTGCCACTGGCTCATGATGAACAGCAGAATCAGCACGGACGGCAATTCACCGTAGGACCAGGCCAACGAGCCGGCCAGGACCTGGTCGGCCATCGGGTCAAGGTTCCAGCTGCCTGGCGGGGTGGCGAAAAACTCCACGACGGGTAGCGGAGCCATCATGACGATGACGCCGAAGAAGGCGTGCAACGGCATCTCGGGGACGATGTCGGCCAAGCGACTGCCGTAGGTTTGTTTGGCCGGCAACGGGTCGGCCGACAGCAACGGGATCGTGAACAGGATCCCGGAGGCCAAGAACAGCAGTTCCAGCCCGATGTGGCCGTACCAGGTGGGCAGCAACCGGTCGTCAAGTCCGCTGAGATACACCCCGTAGAAACTGACCAGGAACAACGGAACCAAGAAGGCAGGATGGATGGCGAGCCTGCCCCACCTCGAACGCAACCCCCACAGGGCCAGGCGCAGCACCACGGCGCCGGGCCCGCGATGGGGTGCAGCCCGCAGCAGCAAAGTGCCCGGGCTGCCCAGGACCAGCAGCGCGGGAACGAACATCATCAAAGTCAGCTGCTGGAACATGAACACGGAGAACATGCGCAACCCGTAGCCTTCAATTCCCGCGCCCATGATGACCGCTGTGACCGCGCACCCGGCGAAGAAGCACAGGGTCCGCCACACCGGCCACCGCCGGCGTGCCCTCCACAGCCGGGCCGCTCCGACCAAATACAACACAGCCAGCACCAGCGCGATGGCCGGGATGAGTGGAATTGGTTGCAACGTGGGGGCCAGGAAGTTCTCCAAGCTCGGCGGCTCGGACGGGACCCAGACCGGCCCGGCCATGTTGCGGTCAACCATGGTCACGGAAAGCATCGACTGCCATGAGGACATTTTTGCATGCCACAGAACGGTCCCGAGGTCCGGATCGGGCCCTGAGCCCAGGACCGGTCCAGGAGGGACGGGCCTGCCACGCCGGCCTCTCCCCGGACCTGCCCGCGATATTGGGGATCGGGGCCGAAGAGCCCCGGTGGATTCCGGTCCCCGGCGCACAGCTGGGCCGAGCATGGGAACCGGTTCACGTCTGGGCCCGTCAGCTTTTGCGCGGACCCGGCCACGGGTGCTGATCCTGGCGTGCGAACGGAGATCATGATGGGTTGCGGCGCTTCTCCAACAGGTCCTCCATGTACTTGATCTCCGAGGTCTGGCTGGTGGCGATCGATTGCGCCAGAGAGGTCACCACGGGGTTGTCAGTGTGCTCCAGGATGGCTTGGGCCATGGCTGCTCCGGCTTGGTGGTGGGGGATCATCAACTCGAGGTAGAGCCGTTCGGCCTCCTGGCCTTGGGCGTCCTCCAGCTCGGCCAGCTGCTCGGCGGTGGCCATGCCCGGCATTCGCGCGTCCGGACCAGGGCTCGTGGAGTCCATGCCGGGCATGGATGTGTGGTTCTGGTCGCCGTCGTCCATCCAGGCCATGGCCGGTTGGGATGAGGCCTGGGGCAATCCCCACACGGAGAGCCAGCCGTACATCTGCCCGGCCTGTTGTTGCTGGGTGCGGGAGATGTCGTATGCCAACCGGCGGATCTCCGGGTCTTCCGTACGGTCACGGACCAAGGAACTCATTTCCACCGCCTGCAGGTGATGGGTTTGCATGTCGCGGGCGAACCCGGCTTCCGGGCTGCCCTCCGCCGGGGTGGACGACGTCGGAGCGCTCAGCTGCCCCACCGCCCAGCCGGCCGCCACCAACAGCACGGCCGCCAGCACCAGCAGGACCCACCGTCCCCGGTGCCCTGCCGAGCTCCTGGAGGCGGCGCCGGTGGTGCTGGTGCTCATGCGACCCGGCTGGGGGCATCGATGCCGCCGGTGCAGGATGCCCCGGGCTCCGGGGCGTCGGGGGACTGCCAGTACTTGGTCACGAACTGCTCCAGGCGCTCATCTTCCGGGGAGTCCAGGGCGACCTGAGCCCCCCACGCCGAGATCATGATGGGGGCGCCCAGGTCCTCGTAGGGGGAGAGCACCACGTAGGTGTCCGGGACGGCCTGGCGTAACTCAGCCACCTGGTCCTCGGACAGGGCGGAGGGGTCGTAGGCGGCCCACACGGCCCCGTGCTCCAAGGCGTGCACGGCGTTCTCCTCGGGCACCGGCTCGGTGTAGACCCCGCAGTTGAGCCAGTCACTGGCGTGGTCCCCGCCCACCGGGGGGGACTGCTCGTAGTCCACCGCGGTCTCCACGTGGGAGTTGCCGAGGCCCTCGTAGGTCTGCAGCCCGGCGATCTCGATGTCCTCCCGCGCCTGGGGCGGGGGATCGTTGATCACCGCCACCGTCACCAGGGCCCCGACCGCCGCGACAGCCGTCACCGCGCCCGCGCCCGCCAGGAGCCGCCGCCTGCGGGTGGCCCGGGCATCGGCCGCCCAGTGCTGATCCAGCAGCGCAGCACGTTGCTGCCGCGCCCGCTCCGGGTCCGTACCGCCAGCCATGCGTCCTCCTTGAAAGGCCCAAAAAGGGTCTTGCTCCTCATGAACGGGCAGGACAGTAGCTCACTGCGCTGAGCCTTTCCTGCAAGGCCTTCTTCGGAAGATCGTCCACCATCCACTCCTGGACATGTCGGCGAGTGTGCATCCTCGAGCGCAGGAGAGGCGCGTCCTCGGTGGCTAACGGCGACGACGCAGAAGATCCAGGCCTGGGGCGGGATGTGAGGACCGGGTGCGCACTCCTTGCTGGTCGTTCAAAGAGGACGCACCCGGAGTATGTGATGCCTGAACCGGCTCAGCGTAGGCAAACCTGGACCGGCCCGGAGCCGACGTTGACGCTGTCGAGGACCGCCTGGTGGCCGTTCCGGCCGCCGTGCACGGCCTCGCCGCCGCCGGGATGGACCCCGATGTGGGCGCCCCCGGGGAGCAGTCGACGAGGACATCGGTCTGGGTCTGGACGGTGGAGACGCGGGCGCCGGACTCAAGTGGTCGGCCGGTTAGCCGCGGAAACTGGTTCAGGCCGCGCCCAGCGCATCACTCACCGCCCCAGTGCAGGCCTGATCCCGGACGGTGTCACCGAAACGACCGATGTCCGACGGGGGTGCTTTCGGAGAGGAGCACTCCCGCAGCAGGTGAAGGGCGCAGCAGGTGCGCGTGAGGTAGAGGCGGTCCGGCCCCGGGTGAGAGCGGTCCGGGGATCTGCTGCGGTGACCATGTGGGGCACCGCAGCAGCGAGTCCGGCTCAGCGGTAGGTGTAGTACCCGTCGACGGGCATGGCGTTGACGGAGTGGACGAAGGTGCCCTGGGTCGGGTTCAACGCAGAGACCATCTTGCCGCCACCGATGTAGATGCCGATGTGGTTGCCACCGTTCTGGGACACCAGGTCACCGGGCTGCGGGGTGGCGGTCGGGGTGGCCGCGGCGATCTGCTGGGAGCTGGTGCGGGGGATGTCGATGCCGTTCTGGGCGTAGACCCAGCCGGTGAATCCGGAGCAGTCCCAGGCCCCGAAGGAGGTCCCGCCCCAGACGTAGCCGGTGCCCACACCCTGCATGGCCGTGCCCACGATGCCGCCGGCGGCCGGGGCGAGTTCGGTGGTGGCGGTGGACTGCGGGCTCACGCTCGAGGTGGCGGCGCTCTGCTGCGGGGCCGGGGCCTGGTCGGCGGGGGCGGCGGGCTGCGCGGCGACCGGGGCCTGGTAGGTGTAGGAGGCCAGATCGGCCATCGCCGAGGCCGGAGCCGCATAGGAGGACCCGGAGGCGGCGGGGATCTCGGCGTAGGCCTGGGCCGGAGCGATGGAGCCCACCAGTGCTGCGCCGGCGGCGGCGACGACGGTGGTGGTGCGCACGGCGCGCGAGGAGGTCTCGGCGCGGTGGCGGGCAGTGTTCTGCGTGAAAAGCGACATGGGTGGATTCCTCCCTTTGCCTACGAGGTGAGCTGTCGGATGCGGGTGGGAGACACCCGGCCGCAGAACGCACGCGCTCTGCACGGCTTAACCCCAAGGCCCCGGTACACCGGGACCGGTAATGGTTCCCCCGCTTCTGCCAAGCGATTTCTCTTCAGGAACCCCGGGCACCGGCAGAACTCGGCGATGTGCCACGGGGGCGCCAAGAAGATCAGCTCTCGGCACGCGGAGGACGATACAGGGCCCACCCCCTAATGTCACGTTTTGGTCACGGCCGCTGATCGGGTGGTCGCCTTGGTTGCCGAGGGTGCTCAGCACCGTGTTCCCGACCCAGCGGAGCTTCGTTTCGAGCGGGAACGTCAGGGTGTTCACCGTTAGCGGGGGCGTGGCCGGGGAGAGTCCCTGGTGGGCCCGAAGATGCACACCCTCGGCACGCCTGCGGCGGCCTGTCAGCACTGGGAGACCGCCGGTGGCTGCGGTGGGCGGTTTACGCGCGTAGGGTAAGAAAAGCGATCGAGGCTCTCGGGCGGTGGCTTCGGAGAATATCGGGAGGATAAATTCAGCGCGCACTCATATCTGCCGTAATCCGCCATCCGCCATCCGAACGAAGCACATTTCTTCATCGAATCTTCATGCCTTCAGCGTGTAGAGGAAGAACGGGCACGCTCAAGGGCAGGACAGGAATCGATGTGTTCGCCGGCAGGTGATTCGACTGCATGGCCTTAGGGGCACGCCCGGGGGTCAGTGTTCAGACGGCATCGACACGGCCGCCTCCAAGACGTTGATTCCGTTTGCGGCAACGGGAAATCCGGAGGATGCTTCGTCTGCTGCTTCCTCGATACTGCCGGTATATCCGGGCAGGACCAGGGCGCACCCCAGGACGAGGGCGGTGCTGGTGCGCTTCACAGGGGGCCTCCAACCGGCGGGGCGAGCGGGCAACGGCATCGGCCGCTCGAGACGCCAACAAGATATCCGCCTCGCCGTGGCGACGCCTGCCATGCCCTTGCGAAATGACCGCCTCCTACCCGAGGGGGTGGTCGTTGCGGTCCATCTGCCAGTCGGCCAGGTCCACGGAGACCGCCGCGGCGGCGCCGGCCCACAGAGAGAAGTCGAGCCATTTCCCGCTGAGCTGGAACCGGTCGTCGCTCACGGTCGGTCCTGCCCGGCGGGCCCGCCTTGGCCGAGCGGGACGGTGTCCTTCCAGAAGCCCTGGGCGCGGAGGAACCTCTCGAGGTTCTCGCGGTGGTCGGGGCACGCCAGCCAGCTCTTGCGGTGGTGTGGGGTGTGGATGCGCGGGTTGTTCCAGCGGATCCGCCACGCAGCGTCCGCGCCGCAGCCCTTGCGGGAGCACTGCAAGTTGTCGGGTCCGGCCGGTGGTGCCGCGGATCCGTGCGGGGACAGCGATCTGAGCCGGTCGGTCTCCACGGCGGTCGTGCTCCTCAGGGTACTCGGGCAGGCTCACCGGACAGCCCCGCGTCAGGCTCAGGCCGCGCCGCGGCGCCGGGAGGTGTCGTCCTCGACAGTAGCGGAGGAAGCCGGGTTCCCGCTGGGAGCAACCGTGCTCCCAGGGCCTGATGTCGCGGTCTGCGGGGCTCTCGTTGCGGTGTCTTTCCGTCGTCGCCGTGACCGGTGATGGACTCACCCGCCAACACGGGGTGAAGTGACCCCCCGTCATCAGGACACCCACGGCAGTGTGGCCCCTGCTCAGCGTAGGATTCCCGCTTTGACTTCGAAGTCGTTTGTATAGTTTTCCTCAAGATGGCGTGAAGATTCCCCATAACTTGCCCTCTGGTAGCTGTACGGGCTGTTCTTCCGGACCGGTGAGGGCATAGTTTGCGAGTGAGAACACCCCGTTCTCATCACCCCGTGCACGGGCGTTAGGGTGCCCCAGTCTTTGCTCCCCTTAGGCTGGGGCACCCGTCGATAATGTGGAGAAGCGACGTAGCCCGGACCGAAGAATCCGACGGATCCGAGACTGGCTCGCGGGCCCTCAATTGGCAATCCGAGGGCAAGACCCCCGACCCCTCTCCGGTGAGCATCATCATCCCGGTGCTCTCGCTGGTCATCATGCCGGTGCTGGTCGCGGTCAAGAAGAAGGCCGGCACGGCCCTGGGGGACGACCTGATCCTGGCTGGTGCCGCCGAGACCGGGATTTGCGCGCTGCTGTCCGTCTCCACTCTGACTGGGCTGATCCTCTTCCCGCTGACCGGCGCGGCGTGGGTAGACCCGGTGGCCGGGCTTATCCTCTTCGCCTTCGCCCTCCCCGAGGGCAAGGAGTCCGGGGCGAGCTTGTCGAGAGCGACGACGAGGACGAGGACGAGGACTGATCGACATCCCGTTCCACCACGCTGGTCACGATCACCACGCAACGCTGAGGGGCCTTGTGTCTGGCAGGGCCCTCAGCTGTCCCCGGCGGGGTTGCGCATCCAGGACACAACACCCACTGCCTTACATGTGGTGGATTAGCGGTTGGGCTTCGCCGAGGCCCTGTGGAGCAGGCGAGCAGGGCAAGGGGTACTGCACCTGGGTGGGAGAGACGTGGATACGTCTACCACGATGGGTTTGATGGTTTTCACCGTCATGCTCCTCCAGCGCTGTCAGCACTGGCTCGACGAGACCGCCCAACGCGACCTCACAGCGCCTTGACGCCAATAGAGCATCCACTCTGCAGGGCGCAACCTCGCTGGATGCACGGAGGCATATCAATGCAAATAGGTACATATTGGGGGACGGCGCAACCCGGAAGTGGGGGCACACCGGGAGGCCCGTCGTTGCTAACGTGAATGTTGGCGGGTATTCGGGGGAATACGGGCTGGTGTCCCCGAATGCTGCGCCCACGGGATCGTGTCCCATGCGCCAATCAGGATCTGGGAGTCCCACGGCGGTGGGCGAACGTGCCGACCAACAATCGATGAGGCAGCAACTGCCGAGCCAGTGGGGGAACACATGCTTAAGTACCAGACTCAGACGGACAAGCGGGGCGAGATCGAGATCCCGGTCAGCGGCATCCGGGTGACACCGATGGACACCAATGAGCTGCACCGGTGGATTGCGGCCACCTGGGAGGAGCGGCGCAAGACCGTGATTCTCGGCCACAATCTGCACAGTCTCTACACGTGGGAGGTCAACCCGACGTTCCGCGCTTTCTACGACAAGGCCGACGTGGTGCTGACGGATGGCTTTCCCATCCTGAAAATGGCCAAGTGGTGCTCCGGGCGGCCGCTCAGCGCCAGGCGCCACCGTATCGGCACCATGGATTGGTTGCCCGGCCTGATCCGGAGCACCCCCGTGCGGCGCGTGGCCGTCATTGGCGCGAGCCCCGAAAGCAACGCCGCCACGGTTGCTCTCCTCCGTGCGGGGGACCCCGAGCGCACGGTCGAGGGCTGGCCCGGCGAAGGGTGGAACCTCGCACTCGAGGACCGCATCGTCGGAACCCTCCAGGAGTTCCGGCCGGACTTCGTCATCGTGGGCCTGGGGATGCCGCTGCAGGAGGAGTTCCTGAGCCGGCACTGGGAGGAGTTGCCCACGGCGATCTATGCGGCCGTCGGCGGGGTGATCGACCAGTACTCCGGGATCCAGAAATCGGCTCCGCGCTGGCTCGGGCCCCTGGGCCTGGAATGGGCCTACCGGCTGGCCACCCAGCCGCGGCGGCTGGGCCACCGGTACCTCGTCGAACCGTGGATCCTCGCCTATCTCCTGGCGGCCAAGGCTGTCCGGCAGGGCACCAGAGGGGCGGACGCCAGTTCCTGAGCCGGCCGTGAGCGGTGAGCGGAGACTGTCCGTCCCGGCCCACCGTCTCGTGTCGGAGTGCATCAACAACGCTGCGGGTCAGTGCAATTCGTCCGCGGACCGGAGCGGGACCCGGCTCCCGCTCCGGTCCGCGGCCGACGCCTCCAGGGCGTCCAGCATCGCGTCCTCCTCGTCCTCACAGGTGGGGCGGGAGCGCCGGCGCTGCGGCCGGGGGCGCATGAGCGACCTGAGGTGGGCGGGCATGTCGTCGGCCATCTCGAGCTGGCGGACGACGAGCTCCTCGTCGCCCTCGCCGATGTAGTTGCCGTCCTCGTCGTAGAACCGTGCGAGCCGGCGCTCCATCTCCTGGGCGAACTGGCGGTCCCAGGCGTCGTTGCGGGCCTGCTGGCGGGCGGCGTAGCCCCAGGCCACGAAGAACAGCGCCGCGAACGCGTACCACTGCAACGAGTAGGACAGGTGCGGCCCGGAGTCGGTCTCCGGCTCCGGAGCCGGCGCGGGGGCCGCCGCGGGGGCCGGGTCCTCGGCGAAGACCTCGCCGTAGGCCGCCGTCCCGTTCGGCCGGTCCCAGCGCTCGCGCAGCTCCTCGAGGTCGATCGAGGCGATCTGGCCCGCGGGGGCGCCGCGGCTGACGGCCGGCTCCCCGGGCTGGAGCCGGGCGGTGACCGTGACCCGGCCGGCGGGCGGGGTCGGCACCTCGTCCGGCATCCCGTTGGCCGCCTCGCCCGTGGGGATCCAGCCGCGGTCGAGGACCACGACGTCCCCGTCCTGCGTGCGGAACGGGACGAGGACCTCGTAGCCGACGCGGCCGTCCTGCGGCCTGTTGCGGACCAGCACCTGGTCCTGGGGCAGGTACTCGCCCGTGAGCTCGACCGGGCGCCAGGTGAGGGAAGGGTCGTGGGCGGCGAACTGCTCGACGGCGGCCGCACCGGCCAGGGGCTCGGCGCGGTAGTTCTGCGTGATCTTGGCGTTCTCACCGACCAGGTGGTCGTTGCGGTCCATCTGCCAGCCGCCCAGGTACACCGAGACCACGGCGGCGGCGCAGGCGAGGAGGAAGAAGCCCAGCCACTTGCCGCTGAGTAGGAAACGGTAGGTGCCCATGTCAGAGCCCACCATCGGCCCGGCAGCCCTGGCAGAAGAGTGGCGGGGAGCCCGGCCCCACCGGGAGGAGAGCTGCGGCGCCGCGCGGTGACAGCGATACGAGTAGGTCGAACTTCACAGCGGTCGTGCTCCTCAGAGTGCGCCGTCGGGCTGACCGGACGGTCGGCGGCGGCCCCAGGAGCACGGCTGTCGCCGCACTCCTGGGGCCTGTGCTGTAGAGCATCTGCCGGCCCGGCGTGGGGGAATCAGTTCTTGCGGCGGCGACGGGACATCAAGCCCAGTAGCCCGATCACGGCCAGGGCCAGCACCACCACGGTGGCGCCGACGGCCCATCCGGAGAAGCTTCCGGAATTCTCCTGTACGGCCGCGTCCTGGGCTTGGGCGGAGCTGTCCGAGCTGTCGGCGCCCTCACCGGTCGGGGTCTCGGTCGGGGTGGTGCTGAGGGTGGGGGCCGGGGTGGTGATGTCCACACTGTCACCCACCTCGTAGGTGTAGGTGCCTTCGATGGGGTGGCCGTCGCTGGAGACCACCCGCCAGACCACCTGGTAGGTCCCTTCCTCGGACCCGGTCTCGGCCAGGGGCTGGATCACTTGGGAACCGTCGCGCTCGAGCGGGCCCTCGGTCACGGACTGCCCGTCGGGGCCGGTCACGAGCACCTGGTGGCCGATGTCCATGATCTCCCCGCTGTAGGAGAGCTCGATTTGTTCGGGGGCGGTCTCCAGCACCGCATCCTGTTCGGGGGAGGTGCTCAGCACCTCGTCATGGGCGGCGGCGGGGGCCAGTCCCAGGGCGGTCAGGGCGCCTACCGCGCTCACAGTGGCGGCGGTACGGCGCAGAGCAGAAGTCATGGTCAGCATGGCAGAGGGGTCCCTTCGAGGGGCAATGAGTGAGTGGGTCAGACAGGGCCGCCGAGCCGATGATCGGAGGCGGCCGTGAGGGAGTCGTCGAGTCTGCTGTCCGAATCCACGACCACCACCGGCCCCAACAGGGGTGGTGTTCAGCCGGCGGGCGACCGGGCGGGCCCGGTCGGGAGCGGAAGATTCCGACGACGAGCTGTCGGTGGTCCGCGGTAGGAGCGCACCGGTTGCAGCAGCGACTGATCCGTCAGTGCGTGCGGGCGCCCCTGCGGAACAGGTCGGGGCCGGTGCACCACGACCGGGGCGGACAGGACCCGCCACAGCCGGCGGACGCGCAGTCGCAGGGCGTCGAGCAGGTCCACGAGGGCCACTTCGCCGTGGCGCAGGAACGCGTAGGTGGCCGCGGCGGCCAGCACGTGGAAGACCAGCATGCCGGTGCCACCGTGCACCGCGTGAGCCTGGGCCTGGAGCACCAGGGCCGGCCCGGTGGGCGGTGAGCTCAGCGCCGCGTGGTGGGTGGCGTCGACCACGGTCGTCACGGATCCGGCGACGGTGAAGAGCAGGTGGAAGACGCCCTGGCTGACCAGCACGCCGGTAAGCAATAAGGAGCGGGAGAGGACCCGGCCGGCCAGAGCCATGCACACCGGCCCGGACAGCGCCAGGGACAGCAACACCAACAACACCGGAGGGACCTGACCGCCGGCGGCCACGTGGGAGGCGGCGGCGAAGGCCGTGGCCATCCCGGCTCCGGCCCACCCGCGGGCAAGACGGTGCGCCCGTGCGTTCACGCCTCCACCCCTCTCAGTTCATCAGCCGCTCGAGGCGGCGATCCCATTATGTGCGGGCCCTCGAGAGCCCCACCACATCGACAGGCCCTGGCGGCAGGTGCCGGTCGGGTCGACACCGCGGTGCGTCGTGTGTCCTCTGTTGTCAGGTCGCCGTGAAGGTCACGGCTTCCATACGTGGTCCTGGCTCAGGGGCGCCTCGTGGACTCGTCCCGCTCGGCGAGCCCGGCCATCATCGCGTTGTAGGCCTTGAGCTCGGCGTCGTCGGTGCGGTCCGCCTGGCGGTCCACGCGACGGTTTTCCTTCTTGCCTTCGATCGCCCACATGATCGCCACGACCACGGCGACGACGACGGTGGGGAACTCTCCGATCCCCCACATCAGGGCCCCGCCGAACTGCTGGTCCTCGATCGGGCTACGGCCCCAATCCCGGCCCATGTTCGCGAACCACCACGCCTGCAGCAGGGTGTCGGAGCCCATCAGGGCCACCCCGACGAAGGCGTGGTAGACCATCGTGGCCAGCAGCAGAATCAGGCGCATCATGTGGCCGGGACGGTGCGGGATCGGGTCGATGCCGATCAGCACGAGCATGAACAGGTACCCGGTGATCAAGAAGTGGGTGATCATGAACACGTGCCCCACGTGGTACTGCAGGGTGAATCCGAACAGTGGGGTGAAGTAGAAGATCACGATCGAGGCCGCGAAGTTCACCCCGGCGACGATCGGGTGCGTCACGATCTTGGAGAACGGGGAGTGCACCAGGGCCAGGATCCACTCGCGCGGCCCGCGGGTACCGTCCTGGCGGGGCTCCAGGGCCTTGAGCACCAGCGTCACCGGCGCCCCCAGGACCAGGAAGATCGGCACCACCATCGTCAACATCATGTGCTCGACCATGTGCGCGGAGAACAACACCAGCCCGTAGACGGCGACCCCACCGGAGGTGACGTAGAACAGCACCGCCAGCCCGGTCAACCAGGAGAGGCTGCGCAGCACCGACCAGGAGTCCCCGCGCCGGCGGACCTGCACGAACGCCCACAGGTAGAGGGCGGCGAGGAAGACCACCACCGCCAACCAGAGCGGGTCCACCCGCCAGGTGGTGAACCAGGAGGCGGCGGTGGGCTGGGGAGGCAGTGGGTACCAGGTGAGGATCTCGGCCGGGGTGGCATCCGGGGCGATCTCCTCGGGCACCGGTGGGGCGGTGCGCGACAGGGCCACGGCCACGCCCATGACCGCACCCATGACCAGCACCTCCCCGGCCACCAGCTGCCACACGGCACGCGTCGCGGTGAGACGGCCCGCCTCCAGGGCCGGAATCAGCCACCGGCGGTGAGCCACCCCCGCCAAACCCAGCCCCAGGGTCAGGGCGGCCTTGAGCAGCACCAGCTGCCCGTAAGGACTGAACAGCTGTTCCCAGGATCCGATGCGCACCGCCGCATTGATGGTCCCGGAAAGAAACACCAAGAAGAAGGCACCGAAGGCCACCGTGGAGAAGCGCCGCAGCACCACGGCGGCTATCGGCACCTGAGGCCGCACACCAGCGCCGCGGCCGGCCCCTGCCGGCAGGCTGCCGGTGCCGGCAGCCGATCCGCTCAGCTGCGGGGAGAGCCAGGCGAGCACCACCAGCCCACCGGTCCACAGACACACGCCCAGCAGGTGCAGGCCCAAGGAGTTCACCGCACCCATATGGTCCGTGCCTCCGGAGGAGTGACCGGTCAGGGCCATCGCCACCAAAGCCGTGCACGCCAGGCCGAAGGTGAGCAACAGCCCCATCAGGGCCCGGACGCCGAAGACCAGGGTGGTGACCACGGCAGCGACCACCACGGTCGCCGCCTGCGCCTGCCCCAGGGAAAGATCCGTGGCGTAGTACAACAGCTGCTGCGCATAGGCCTCGTCCCCGCCCACCGGCACCCCCGCCACATCGGAATAAGACAGCACCAGCACCACCACGGCAGCCACCGTCCACACCACCGACGCCACCTCGGCCAGACCCATCGTGGCCGTGAACAGGGGGTGCTCCGCCTCCTGGCCACCGTTGCGCCCGTCTGCGCGGCGGCGGAACCCACCACGTGTTTTCGGCACGACCCCCAGAGCGAAGAGCAGGGAACCCAGCACCACGACCAAGGCGCTGTTGTGCACCACCTCGACCACGGGCAGACCCCAGCGCACCAACGCCCCCGGATCCGCCGCCAGACGAGCGGCCCCCGAGCCGCTGTAGACCATCGCCAGAATCAACACCACCAAGGCCACCACCACGGCAACAACGAGCTGCCACGGCCTCACCCCGGGACCGCCCAGCCTGCCCAGCCCGGGGTGCGCCTGCCCGGTGTGCTCGGGCGTTCTCGTACTCATGAGCTGATCTCCTTCACCCGCCGCTGCAGAAGGGGAGGCGGGTTGCCTCCATTGTCCCTGCCGGGCACCCCACCCAGCCCCACAGGATCGGCCCCGCCCCTCAGCAGGTCTCAGCGACGGCCTTCTGGGCTGCGCCGGGAATCTCACCGCCTCATACGCGGCCTCTGGGTGGCTCGGGGGCCAGTGGGTGGCCAGCAACTTTTCCAGGTACTGGATCTCGGGCGGCTGGCTGGTGACGATCGACTACGCCAAGGACGTCACGGCTGGATCCTCCGTGCACCCCGGGATGGCGGCAGCCCCGCTGGGGCCGGCCTGGTGGCGGGGGGTCATCAGCTACAGGTCCCGTCTTCCGGCCTCTGCCCTCTCAGCGTTCTCGAGGCTGGCGAGCTGCCCAGCATCGCCGCAACTTTTGGTGGGGCAGCCAGGATGGACCTGCGCGGCCCACCGTGGCCGTCGTCCTCGTTCATTCATGCCAGGACCGGCTGGGTCGAGACCGAGGGTCATCCCCACACCGAAAGCCACCCGCCCGTGGGCCTGGCCTGTTGTTGGCGGGTGTCGGCCATAACGGACTGGACACGCAAGAAGGGCGTGCCCATCCACGAAAGGATGGTTCACGCCCTCAGCCCCGGAGCTCTCCGCCGCGCACAGTCTGCACTGCGCACAGCGGTTTCCGCAGTGCCCCCGAGCTCCTGACATCGCCCCAGGCGGGGAGCAATGTCCATCTAGATACTTCCCGGTCCTTGGCGGGACCAACGCCAGTCTTGCCCTCTTATTTTACTTCTCCCTTGGGGTTGACCCCGTTTCGTGGACATCGAGTTATGCGGCTTCTGCCGCGGGGTTCATGAGCTGGTGCTCGAAGGCTACCGGGCTGAGCATGCCCAGTGACGAGTGCCGTCGGGTCCGGTTGTAGGTAGCCTCGATCCAGGCGCCGACGCCGCGCTTGGCGGCGGCCTTGGTCGTGAATCTCCGCCGGTGGTAGTACTCGGTCTTCAACGTCGACCAGAACGATTCGATCTGCGCGTTGTCCCAGCACACCCCGGTCCGCCCGACCGAGATCCTGACGTCCAGCTCGGCGGCGACCTCGGCCAGCCGGGCGGAGGTGTACTGGCAGCCGCGATCGGCGTGGAAGATCACTCCGGTGGTGTCACACCGGCGCAGGGTCACTGCCCGGCGCAGCGCGGTCTCGACCAGCTCAGTGCGCAGGTGGTCATCGACCGCCCAGCCCAGCACCCGCCGCGAGCAGCCGTCGCGGACCGCACACAAGTACAGCCATCCCTGATCGGTGGGCAAATAGGTGATGTCCGAGGTCCACACCGCATCGAGGCGGCCGCGATCGAAGTCGCGCTCCACCAGATCGGGGATCGTGTGCGCGGACTCGTCTGCGACCGTGGTCACCGGGTGCCAGGTGGCCGGGCTGATGCCGGCGATGCCGTGGGCGCGCATGAGTTTCGCGACCGTCTTGCGCGAGACCACCTCCCCGACAGCGCGCAGGTCGGCCAGGATCCGCGGCGCACCGTTGACCCCGTCGGAGGCCGTGTGGGCGGCCAGCACCTTCTGGCCCAGCTGGGCCCGTCGCACAGCCGAGGGACCCGGCGGCCCCTCGCGACGTGCCAGCCAGGCGTAGTAGCCCGACCGGGACACCTCGAGCAGCTCGGCCATGCGGGTGATCTCGTAGTCGGCCTTCTCCGCGTCGATGAGCTCGAACATCCTCACCGGTTCTGGTTCTCGGTCGCGAAGAAGGCGGCTGCTTTTTTCAGGAACTCCCGGTCCATCCGCAGCTCGGCCACCTCACGGCGCAACCGCTCCAGCTCTGCCCGCTCATCGGTATCCAGTGCTGAGGGCGGGTCGTCCATCTTGGCCCTCTCGATCGCGACCCAACGACCCAGCAGAGCTTCTCCGACACCGATCTCCTTCGCCACGTGGACGATCGGGCGCCCGGTGTCGATCACCAGATGCGCGGCATCACGCCGGTACGCGGGCGTGTACCTCTTCCGTTTGGCTCCCACAGGAACATCCTCCCTGGCAGGCACCAGGCCTGACCATCAAGGACGTCCACCGAAGGGGGTCAACCTCACCCTCCTGATCGCGAGCTAGGGTCAAGCCCCTAACGGTTTGAACCAGCTCGTTCTAGACCCGACAAAGATTGGTGTCACCCGGGTCTTCCGAGCTCAAGGGGACTCGCATGACTCGGCAGGACGTCCTGCGCCAGCGTCAGGCCACCCACCGCCTGCCGGTGCTGCGCCAGGGGGAGGTCTGGGCGGACGGAGTTCTGGACAACTCCACACCGGACCCACGGGTCTCACACCGCGTCGACAACCTGGTGGGTCAGTAAGTTTCGTCGCGCCGTACGGCAGGCCTTCGGATTGGCTCGTGTGCACCCCTGGGTGTACCGGGGAAATCAACCTCCGGGTGGACGTTGCGCAACGACCTGGCCGACATGCTTTAGATGTCGGCCCACCAAGAATTAGCCCCCACATCGGGGGCAGGGACTCTGGCACACTCAATCCCCGCATCTCGCCAGGAGATCAAAATGTCTTCCACTCCCGCATCGTCCACGCCTACCGCCAATCTCAACAGCCGGCGTTACTTCTCCAAGGCTATTTTGTCCATGGCCTCGCTCACCTTGGCCGCAGGCGGCCTCGCCACCCTCGGTGCACCGGCCCAAGCCGCGCTCACGCCGACCACCCAGGTGCCATCCGCCGCGGTGGAGACCCAGGGTCAACAGCAGCAGAAGGGCTGTGAGGTGGATGCTTACAAGCCGCATTACAAGAAGTATCAGGGGAAGCATTACGCCGCGTTCCCCTTCAAGGTGAAGTGCGACAAGGGCTACACCAAGGTGCAGGTGAAGCAGTACTACTACGCCGAGGACAAGCACGGTAATTCCCACGAGCACGGCAGCGACTACTACCAGTACAGCTTCAACCACCACGGCGGTGAAACCTGGGGCGGGGGACACTGGCGCCACGTCAATCACCACCAGGACAAGAAGGTGTACCACGTGGTCAAGTACCGCTACTGGGACGGTCACGGCTGGTCGGACTGGTACAAGGATGTGAGCCACAAGACCAGCCTCGGGCACTGATCGGGCTCTGGTGGGGGCCAGCCGGCTCGCGGCTGGCCCTCACTCTTCGACCGCGGCGAGGGCCTTCTCCGCACACCGCCGTAGCGGATCACGGCGCCCCGCAGCATCCCGTCTTGCACCACTCGCGAAAACTAGTTCTGGGGCGACGGAACCATGACTGAACCGTCCCGGTCTCGGGGGTCGAACTCCGTGGGCAGCGGCACGGTTCCGTCCCCCCACGTAGAGGGTGTCCTTCGCGCCGTCGCGAAGATGAAGGGAGGGAAGCTTCCCCGTTACGGGTGAGGGCTGAAGCCCACGAGATGGAGGGGCAGGAGGGGGTCACCCCGCCGGGCCCCTCTGCACAGCCGGTCCCCAAGGACCAGGCCGTCCTGGGCGAGGTGCTAGATCAGGTACTCCACTCTGCCAACCACGGATGCCGGGGGGTGACCATCGCCTGTGCCACGGAGCACACGGTTGGACTGTCCGATCAGCCCAGGAGCCTCAGCATGCACTGGGTCTGCGCCCCGTGATGGCAGACCAGCCGGTCCACCGGATCGCTGTCATGAGAGAATTGGAACATGTCCTACCCTGCGACGCTCGGCGCCTTCCCGCCCAATGAATCCCGCGGCGCCCAGGGGACGTCGCCGGACAGACTTGTCGAGGACCCTCCCGCGAAGGTCGACCCGAAAACGGTCTTGTACGAGGAGAGATTATCTGCCGCGTGGTGGATGTGGTTGCTCGTGCTCTTCGCGGGTCTGGTGGGTCTGATCGCCCTGGCTCCGATCAACATGTGGGTCGGGGCGGCGGTGGGGGCTGTGGTCGCCGGCGGCACTGCCGTGGCATTGATTGCCTCGAGCACCGGAATCGTGATCACCGGGGAGTCGTTGCAAGTGGGGCGCGCTCGTATTGAGCGCCGATTCGTGGGTGAGGCTGAAGCGTTTCGCGGCAGCGCCGTCCAAAGAGTGCGCGGCCCTGAACTGGACGCCCGCGCTTACATGAACTTCCGCGTTTCCGTGGGCCCGGTGGTGCGCATCCAGATCACCGATCCCGTGGACCCCACCCCGTATTGGTTGACCTCAACCCGTCACCCGGAGCGCATGGTCGAGGTTCTCTCCGCCGGCTGAGCGCGGCGCCCACCGGGGCATTCCCCGGTGGGCGCAGCTTTCAGAGGCTCCGGTGAGTCTTGAGGGTGGGTGTCACCCAGATGGCTTCGGCTTCCGTCGGTGCCAGCTCGATCGCGGTGTGGTGATACCCCGGTACACCGGTCGTTCCGCTGGCTTCCTGAGCGATGACACGAAAAGCCCCACCCGGCACGAGGCCGCAGTCGCGGAACCGGGTGAGGCGGTGTGGGTCGGCATCGGAAAGACGAATGATCTCGTATCGTCCCGGCTTCGCCTCGGTGAGTCGGGTGGTATTGAGCGGGCGGCGGGTGCGTCCCTGCGCGGTGGGGATCGGGTCCCCGTGTGGATCCACCGTGGGGCGACCCAGCCGGGCGTCGATGCGTTCGATCATGGCGTCGGAGGCGGCGTGCTCAAGACGTTCGGCCTCATCATGAACCTCCTCCCACGGATACCCCAGCGTGGTGGCCAGGAAGGTCTCCAGCAGCCGGTGCCGGCGCACCATCGCCACCGCGTACGCACGCCCCTGAGGGGTGAGGGTGACGGGCTTGTAGGGCTGGTACTCGACGAGCCCCTGGCCGGCCAATCGCTTGACCGTGTCGGTGACGTTGGGGGCAGAGGTCCCCATCCGTGCCGCCAAGGCTGTGGTGGTGATCGGCGGGTCGCCCCATTCGGTGGCCGACCAGATCGCCTTGAGATAGTCCTGGGCGACCGGGGTGATCTCACTCAAGTCCATAGGACCCACGCTACCGAGTGCCGCACCGCAGCTGCCGGGCCCATTCAATCGGCTCCGGCGACGGTCAGGATGATCAGCGCCACGTTCAACGACACGATCAGGGCCACCACCACCCAGGCGGCGACGGTCAGAGCCACCTTGTTCACGAAGACCCCCATCAGGGCGCGGCTGCTGCTCAGCCGCACTAACGGGATCAGAGCGAAAGGGATGCCCAGGCTCAGCAGCACCTGGGACAGCACCAGCGCCCAGGTCGGATCCACTCCGACCGCGATGATGACCAAGGCGGGGATCAAGGTGATCAGCCGACGGACGAACACCGGGATGCGCAGGTGCAGCAAACCGCCCATGATTGCCGACCCGGCGTAGGAGCCCACCGAGGTCGAGGCCAGCCCGGAGGCCAGCAACCCGATGCCGAAGGCGATCCCGACGGCCGGACCGAGGGCGGCGGTGATCGCCGCATGGGCTCCTTCGATGCTGTCGGTACCGGGCACCCCGGCGAGGTTGCCCGCGGCCAGTAACAGCATCGCGATGTTCACCGACCCGGCCACGAGCAGGGACAGCAGCACGTCCCACCGGGTGGCGCTCAGCAGCCGCGGCAAGGCCTCGGTGGGCACTGAGCGCCCGTGGCGATCGCGCGCCAGGGCGGAGTGGGCGTAGATGGCGTGGGGCATCACCGTGGCCCCGAGCATGCTCGCGGCCAGCAGCACCGTCGGGGTGCCCTCGAACCGCGGCACGATCCCGGCGACGGCCTCACCCCAGGACACGGGGCCGAAAAACAGGCCGGTGACGAAACCCGCGGTGACGATCGCCAGCAATCCGGTCACGACGAACTCGAAGAACCGGGGGCCGCGGTGGGTCTGGAGGACCAGCAGCAGCATCGAGATCACCCCGACGATCACGCCCCCGGCCAGCAGAGGGATCCCGAAGAGAATGTGCAGGGCGATCGCCCCACCGATCACCTCGGCCAGATCCGTGGCCGCGGCCACCAGCTCGGCCTGGACCCAGTACCCCAGTCGCCGGCCCCGGGGCAGACGGTCACCCAGCAACTCGGGCAGACTCGATCCGGTGACCAGCCCGACCTTGGCCGAAAGGTACTGGATGAGGACCGCCATGGCATTGGCGGCCACCAGCACCCACACCAGCAGATATCCGTACTGGGCGCCGGCAGTGAGATTCGCCGCGACGTTGCCCGGATCCACGTAGGCCACGGCGGCCACAAAAGCCGGGCCCAGTAACCACGGCAGCGGCTGCCGGCGCACCCACCGCTCCCCGGGGGAAGAGGCGGCAGCGCCCGTGGAGCCGGTGCGCCCCGTCCCGATCCTCATAGAAAGTTAACCTATACGAACTTTTCGCTGCGGGGAACCGGAAGCCTGACTGCCGGGCACGCTCATGATTTCCCGGGCTTCGCCTCCACGAAAGGTGGATGGCATCGACGGCCGATCACAGTGGCGCGGAACGTCAGAGGTGCGGGCTTCCCGGGCGGGTGAACTGCCGGCCAGTGGCAGTGGCACGACACGCTCAGGATCTCGGCTTACCCGGGGTTGCGCGGCGGAGCCGGCCGAGGCCGGGCACGAACCGGCCGGTGGCTGCGGCATAGGAGGCGTATACCTGTCGGTGGGTGCGCAGCAGGTAAGGCTCTTCGACGAGACGGACCTGTAGCTCGACGGCCACCAGCAGGCACAGCAGGGCTGCTGCACTGACCGCGGTGGGCACCAGAAGGGCCAGGCCGGCCATGGTGGTGAGCATCGCCGTGAAAATAGGGTTGCGCACCACGGCGAAAGCCCCGGTGGTGACCAGTTCTGTCCGTTCGGTGGCGTCGACGCCCACCCGCCAGGAGGCGCCCATGCCGGCCTGGGCGGCCAGTACACCGAAGAACCCCACGATGGTGATGAACGCCCCGGCCCAGGTGAAAGCCGCTGGTAGTCGGGGCGCGGCCACGGCGCCGGTGAGGGCGAGGACAGGCCCTGCTGCGCCGAGGACCAGAGCGATCGCGAAAAGTATTCCGCCCCACCACTCAGCAGAGCCAGGCGCCCCGCTCAACCCGCGGAAACCGGTGGACCCGGTGCGGCGCCGATGGATCCACGACCGCGCACCGAAGGCCACCGCCAGGCCGGCCAGATACAGGCTCAGCGCCAGAGCCGCGGCCATCATAGTCCTCCTCGATCAGGCTCATTCCAGCCCCCGGGCTGGCCCTGGCGGGGCGTGGAGGCATACTCAAACCACCCCCTAACAGTACACGGAAACCTGTACTTTTAGGGGGGAAGCGTGGTGACCCTTGCCCACATCTCGCCCCTGTCCCGGTGTGCCGTAGCGCAACTTCACCACCGGCGTTGGGCAGATGTCCCTGGATGAGTGGCGCCCGGTTCGTTTCGCCGTCGACCAGTAGAACTCGGCCGGGAGGTGAAGCGGACATGCCATCTCCCTTTTTCGGAGAAGCCCCGTGGTGTGTCGGCGACCAGCAGGAGCCTCGTCCCTTTTCGGTTGCAGGGCCAATCCGCCCCTCCCGTGCCGCAGCACTACGAGGGTTTCCCTGGCCGTCACCGCACCGATGAAGATCCTGGCAGCGAGAAAATTATTCCTTCCGCGTGGCGATGGCGGCGTCGTCGACCGGGGACTGCTGCGGGGACTCCGCGGCCAGCTCCGGGTGGTGCAGGTCCAGCGCCGGCCGCTCGGAGCGGATGCGCGGCAGCGAGGTGAAGTTGTGCCGCGGCGGCGGGCAGGACGT
>NZ_PDDL01000159.1:0-5545 GCF_020833785.1 Kocuria sp. CCUG 69068 | reverse complement strand
GCTGCCCGCCGCGGAGCTCGTGCACAACGGCGCGCTGGTGGTGGTCATGGGGGCCCTGCTGTTCGCGGTGGGCGTCGTGCCGACCACCGTCGACGGGCGCCGCCGGGGCACCCGGGACCGCGCCGCGGCCCCCGAGCACCCGCTGTTCCGCCGCACCCTGCGCCTCGCCGAGGCCGCGGCCGTGGTCTGGACCGTGGCCGCCGTGGCCGTGCTCGTCCTGTCCTACTCCGACGTCGCGGGCGTGCCCGTGGGCGGGGACGGGACCTACACCCAGCAGCTGCTGCACTACACCACGGACATCCCCACCGGACAGGCCCAGGCGGCGATCGTCGTGGTGGCCGCCGTCGTGACCACCCTGGTCTTCGGCATCCGGGCGCTGCTCGGGCTGCTGCTCACCCTGGCCCTGTCCTGCGCGGCCCTCGTCGCCATGGCCCTCAACGGGCACTCCGCCGGCGGCAACGACCACATGGGCGCCGTCAACTCCCTGGGCCTGCACCTGCTGGGCGCGGGGCTGTGGACGGGAGGGCTCGTGGTGCTCGCCTGGCTCTCCCCGCAGCTGAGCGCCCCGGACGCCGGCACCGGCACGCTCCCCGAGGGCGCCGCCCGGGGCCGTCCGTCCGCCGGCCCGCGGCGGCGGGTGCCGATCGCGGCCGTGGTCCTGCGCCGCTTCTCCGCGGTCGCCCTCGGCGCCTTCCTCCTCGTCCTGCTCTCCGGGACGGTCAACGCGGCCGTGCGCATCGGCTCCTGGGAGCAGCTCTTCAGCGGCTACGGGTGGCTCGTGCTGGTCAAGTTCGTCCTCACGCTGGGCCTGGGCCTGGCGGGCCTCACGCACCGCCGGTGGCTGGTGCCCGCGCTCGAGGCCGGCCGGCTCACGGCCCGCCGCGCCGTGTGGCAGCTCGTGCTCGGGGAGCTGCTCGTGATGAGCGCCGTCATGGGCGTCGCCGTGGCCCTGTCCCGGACCGCCCCGCCGGTGCCCGAGGAGATCGCCCCGGACGCCTCCCCGGCGCTGATCCTCACCTGGTACGAGCTGCCGCCCGAGCCCACCGCGGCCTCGTGGTTCACCACGTGGCGCGTCGACTGGCTGTGGCTCGCGGTCTGCGTGTTCCTCGCGGCCGTCTACCTGTGGGCGTTCGTGCGCGTGCGCCGGCGCCGGGACTCCTGGTCCGTGCTGCGCACCCTCTCGTGGCTCACCGGGGTCGGGGTGCTGTTCTTCATCACATCGGGCGGGTTCGCCGTCTACGGCCGGGTCCTGTTCTCGGCGCACATGGTCGAGCACATGGCACTGACCATGGTCGTGCCGATCTTCCTGGTCCTGGGCGCGCCGGTCACCCTGCTGCTCAAGGCCCTGGAGTCCCGCCCGGACGGCACCCGCGGGCCCCGCGAGTGGATCCTGCGGCTCGTGCACTCGGGGTTCGGCAGGGTCGTGACGCACCCGATCTTCGCGGCCGTGAACTTCGCCGGCTCCATCGTGGTCTTCTACTTCACCCCGCTGTTCCACTTCACCCTGCACTACCACGTGGGCCACGTGGTCATGGTCGTGCACTTCCTGATCACCGGGTACCTGTTCATGCTGGTGCTGATCGGCACGGACCCCATCCCGTACCGCCCCGGCCACATGATGCGCCTGGTCCTGCTGCTGGCCACGATGGTCTACCACGCCTTCGTGGGGGTCGCCCTCATGGGCTCCGACACCCTGCTGCAGGCCTCCTGGTTCGGCAACACCGGCCGGGACTGGGGCCGCACCGCGATCGAGGACCAGCAGCTCGGCGGGGCCCTCATGTGGGGGATCGGCGAGTTCCCCACCGTCGTCGTCGCCGTCGTCGTCGCGATCATGTGGGCGATCGAGGGCACCAAGGAGAACCGCCGTGCGGACCGCAAGGCCGACCGCACGGACGACGCCGAGCTCAAGGCCTACAACGAGATGATGGCCGGGCTCGCCGAGCGCGACGACCGCGCCGCCCGGCCCTGAGCACCGTCCCGCCCGTCCCGCCGCCCGTCCCGCCCTGGTCCACCCCGTCCTGCTCCGCCCCGAAAGGATCCCCCTCCATGCGCCTCACCTCCCGCGTCCGCGCCTCCGAGCTGCAGGGCCGTGCCTGGCTCAACACCGGCGGCAGGGACCTCGACCTCGCCGCGCTGCGCGGCAAGGTCGTGGTCCTGGACTTCTGGTCCTTCTGCTGCATCAACTGCCTGCACGTGCTCGACGAGCTGCGCCCCCTCGAGGAGCGCTTCTCCGACGTCCTCGTCACGGTGGGCGTGCACTCCCCGAAGTTCGAGCACGAGGCCGACCCGGACGCGCTCGCGGCCGCCGTGGACCGCTACGAGGTCCACCACCCCGTGCTCGACGACCCCGAGCTGACCACCTGGGACGCCTACACGGCCCGCGCGTGGCCCACGCTCGTGGTGGTGGACCCGGAGGGCTACATCGTGGCGCACCTCTCGGGGGAGGGCCACGTGCAGGGCCTCGTCACCCTCGTGGAGGAGCTCGTGGCCGAGCACGAGGCCCGGGGCACCCTGCACCGCGGCGACGGGCCGTACGTGCCCCGGCCGGCGCCCGAGGGGGACCTCCGCTTCCCGGGCAAGGTGCTGCCGCTGCCGGACGGCTCGTTCCTGGTCTCCGACACGGGCCACCACCGCCTGGTCCAGCTCGACAACGACCTCGAGACCGTCCGGCGGGTGATCGGCGCGGGCAAGGGTCACGCGGACGGCGACCCGGGGACCGCGCGCTTCACCGAGCCCCAGGGGCTCACGCTGCTGCCCGAGGAGGTGCGCGCGGCCGCCGGCTACGACGTGGTCGTGGCGGACTCCGTCAACCACCGGCTCCGGGGCGTGGACCTCGCCACGGGGCAGGTGCGCACGGTGGCCGGCAGCGGGGTGCAGCGGCTGCTCGACGAGGAGCGCGCGCGGGGGGCGGAGCCGAACCACATCGACCCCGAGGCCGACCCGCTGGAGGTCGCGCTGTCCTCCCCGTGGGACGTCGTGTGGTCCGCGCGGGCCGACCGGCTCGTGGTGGCCATGGCGGGCACCCACCAGCTGTTCTCGTTCGACCCCCGGACCGGCCGGCTCGCCGTGCTCGCGGGCACGGGGGACGAGGGGCTCAAGGACGGGTCCGGCGCCGAGGCGTGGTTCGCGCAGTCCTCGGGGCTCGCGGAGGACCACGAGGGCAACGTGTGGATCGCCGACTCGGAGACCTCCGCCCTGCGCGTGCTCCGGTTCGACGACGACGGGGCCGTCGCGGTCGAGACCGCCGTGGGCGAGGGGCTGTTCGACTTCGGCTTCCGCGACGGCGACGCCGGCGGGGCCCGCCTGCAGCACTGCCTCGGCGTGGCCCAGCTGCCCGACGGCTCGGTGGCCGTGGCGGACACCTACAACGGCGCCGTGCGCCACTACGACCCCCGGACCCGGCAGGTGGCCACGCTGGCCCGCGGCCTGGCCGAGCCCTCCGACGTGCTGCTGGACGTCTCGGGGGAGGAGCCGCTGCTCGTCGTCGTCGAGGCCAACGCCCACCGCCTGGTGCGCGTGCCGATCCCCGCCGCCGCCCAGCGCGTCGACGAGGGGGCGTCGCGGACCCAGCGGGCCCGCACCAGGCTCGCCCCGGGCGCGCTCGCGGTCGAGGTGCGCTTCGCGGCGCCGACCGGGCAGAAGCTCGACGACCGGTGGGGGGACCCGACGCAGCTGAGGATCTCGTCCTCCCCCGAGGAGGCGCTGGCCGAGGGCGCCGGCACGGCCCAGGGCCTGCGCCGGCAGCTCGTGCTGGCGGACGGCGTCACCGAGGGCGTGCTGCACATCACCGCGCGCGCCGCGGCGTGCGACGGCGAGCCGGGCGGGGAGATCCCCGACCACGCGGCCTGCCACCTCTACCAGCAGGACTGGGGCATCCCCTTCGTGCTGGACGCCGACGGGGAGAGCGAGCTGGTCCTGGACCTGCGCGGCGTCAACTGAGCGGGCTCAGCCGCGCGGGTCGACCCGCACCGTCGAGCCGTCGATGTCGAGGTCGGCGGCGACCTCGAACGGCACGGTGCGCTCGAGCCGTTCGACGTCCCCGGTGAACAGGTCGAGGGAGTCGAAGGCGATCCGCGCGGTGCCCTGCGCGGGCTCCAGGGCCCAGCCCCGGCCGCCCTCGGCCCCCACGACGATCTCCGGGTCCGGATAGGACTCGATCGTCCACTCCACGTCCCCCGAGACCCGGCCGTCGAACTCGAAGGAGAACGGGCAGCCGGACGGGAAGAGGCTGCCCTGCCCGGCGCAGTCGTCCAGGTGCTCCTTCAGCTGCCGGTCCACCTCCTGCTCGAGGGCCTCGGTCGGCCGGGCCTCCAGGACGATCTCCGCCTGCTGGCCCGGGTCGGTCAGCACGGTGCGCACCGGGTCGGCCGCCACGAGCTCGGACGTGTAGGAGGCCGTGTAGACGCCCGGGAAGAAGGCGGAGAACTCCGCGGAGGACTCCGGCAGGGCCACGGACATGCCGTTCACGTCGACCGAGGTGGCCCCCGGCAGACTGACCGTCACCGTGGGCAGGGGGGTCTCGTCGAACGCCCACACCGTGAAGAAGCCCCACTGGGTGTCCACGGGGTGGAGGGCGAACTCGGAGCTGTGCGGCTGGCCGTCGAGGGTGTAGTCCGCGCGGACCACGGCCCGCTCGCCGTCCTCCGAGACGGTGGAGACCTCCAGGTCCTCGAGGTCCTCGGCCGCGGCCTCGAGCGGGTCGCCGTCCAGCATCGCCGCGTTGGCCTCAGGGACGCGGGCGTTGAGCAGCCCCAGGGCCTCGCCGCCGTCGCCGTCCCGCAGGTCCTCGAGGTAGGCCCGCACGTCCGTCTCCGGACCGTACATGTACTTGTTCACCAGGGCGATGGTGACGGCGGCGGCCGCCACCCCGAGCAGCACGAGGAACAGCCAGGCCCCGAGGGCTTTCAGCACGCGGACGTTGGACTCCATCCGATCACGCTAGCCGATCGCCCCCCGGCCTGCGCGTGCACCGGGCCGGGCGGGGCCCGTCCGGGGCGCGGTCCGCCCCAGGACGGGTACGCTACGTGCCGCACCCCTTCCCCCGCCCGATCGTCCCCCGTCTGGAGCTGACTCCCCATGGCCGACTCCGTCCGCCAGGTCCCCGAGAAGTACGGACCCGTCCGCGCCGTGCTGCGTCCCCGGCTGGGCTCCTACGGCCGCCGCCTGCTCTCCTGCCTGGGCCCGCTGCTGGTGGTCGTGGTGCTCGTGCTGTTCCTCTGGGCGCGGCGGCCGGCCCCCGGCGTGGCGGTGGTGGTGCTCGTGCTCGTGCTCGCCGCCGCCGCCGCGTGCTGGCTCCGGCTGCGTCCCGTGCTGGTCGTCCGCACGGACAGCCACGTCCTGCGCTCCCGCACCGTGGGCTTCGCCGCGACGCCGCTCACGGAGGTGGAGCACGTCGTCACGATCGGGGCCCTGCACCGGGCGGCCGGCGCCCAGCGCTCGGCCGCCCGTCCCCACCTGTGGGCGGCGGGCCGCTCGGGCCGCCGGGTCCTGGGCCTCGACGGCGCGGTGTGGGACGCCCGCGCCCTCGAGGACGTCGCCGTGGCGC
>NZ_PDDL01000158.1:0-5630 GCF_020833785.1 Kocuria sp. CCUG 69068 | reverse complement strand
CGCCCCCGCGCTGAGCCGCCGGGCCGGCTCCGCCGCTGCCTCGCGCCGATCCGCCGTGCCCGGGATCGTTCGGCGGGCGCCCGGCGGGCTGCGGGGTCAGGAGTTGCGGCCCCGCGCGGCCACGGTCCAGCGCTCCAGCAGGGCGCCCTCGCGCACCACGGCCACGTCGTCGACGAGGTTCATGGTCAGGCACACGTGGTTGGGGATGACGCGCAGGCGCTCGCCGAGGGCGGGCAGCGGGGCGTCCTCGGGCCAGACGACGGTGGCGTGGTGCTCGGACAGGGCCGTGATCCGGGCGTCCGGGTGGTCCATCAGCCGCCCGCAGCCGGTGGCCCAGGCGGGCCGGTCGCTGCCGAGGACCTTGCTGCCGGCGTCCAGGACGGTCCGCCGCGGCACCCCGTTGCCGCCCTCGTGCCGGCTGACCACGGTCGCAGCCACGGTGAGGGCGATGTCCTCGAGGGCGCACCGGCCGAGCTCCAGCTGCTGGGCGTCGCCGAAGACGTAGACCCCCGGCCGCACCTCCGTGGCCGTGGCGCTGTCGGTCAGCAGCGCGCTGGGCGTGGAGCCGCCGCTGCGGCGCCGCACCTCGAAGCCCGCGGCCGCCAGCTGCCCGGCCGCCCGGTCCAGGGCCTGCTGCTCCTGCGCGGCCGCCTCGACCGGCATGCCCGGGGCGTAGCTGTGGCCCGGGAAGGTGAAGACGCCCTCGACGCGCAGCCCCGCCCGGGCCGCCGCCCGGGCGACGTCCGCGGCGGCCTCCGGGCGGACCCCGCTGCGGTGGTGGCCGCTGTCGATCTCCACGACCACGGCCACGTCCCCCGCCGCGTCCCCCAGCTGCTCGCCCATGACGGCGGCGGCCTCGGCGGAGTCCACCCCCACGCTGATCCGGGCCGCGGCGCTCAGCCGGCGCAGGCGCTCCGCCTGGCGCGGGCCGACCCACAGCGGGTACGC
Organism: Kocuria sp. CCUG 69068; assembly: GCF_020833785.1. Classification (NCBI taxonomy): domain Bacteria; kingdom Bacillati; phylum Actinomycetota; class Actinomycetes; order Micrococcales; family Micrococcaceae; genus Kocuria; species Kocuria sp. CCUG 69068. The sequence goes on along the minus strand of NZ_PDDL01000158.1, from coordinate 4,682 downwards.
GACGAAGAGGTCCTCGGCCCCGTGCGCGGCGAAGACCTCGGCCTCCCCGAGCGTGGCCACGGTCAGCCCGGCCGCGCCGGCGGCGAGCTGCAGCGCCGCGATCTCCGGGACCTTGTGCGTCTTGGCGTGCGGGCGCAGCAGCAGGCCCCGCTCGCGCACGGCCGCGGCCATCCGCGCGATGTTGCGCTCGAGCACGTCCCGGTCGATCAGGACGTCCGGGGTGTCGACCTCGTCGGGGATGCGGTGCATGGGGCTCCTCGTGCCGGGATGCTGATCTGCTGCGCTCTGCCCATGCTAGGACCTGCGGGCCCACGCTCCCGGCGCGGGCGTGCGGCTCAGGCGGCGGGCAGCAGCTCCGACCGGTCGACGACGTCCAGGCCGTGGGCCTCGCCGACCGAGCGGTGCGTCACATGGCCGGCCATCGTGTTGAGCCCGGCGGCCAGCGCGGGGTCGGCGGCCAGCGCCGCCGTCACGCCGCGGTCGGCGAGGGCGGTCACGTAGCGCAGCGTCACGTTGGTCAGGGCGTAGGTGGAGGTGTTGGGCACCGCGCCCGGCATGTTGGCCACGCAGTAGAACAGGGTGTCGTGCACCGGGAAGACCGGGTCCTGGTGGGTGGTGGGACGGCTGTCCTCGAAGCACCCGCCCTGGTCCACGGCGATGTCCACCAGGACGCTGCCCGGCTTCATCCGCCCGACCATCTCGTGGGTGACCAGCTTCGGGGCCCGGGCGCCGGGCACCAGCACCGAGCCGACCACCAGGTCCGCCTCGGTCACCGAGCGCTCCACCTCGTAGGCGTTGGAGGCGACGGTCCGCAGCCGCCCGGCGTACCGGTCGTCCAGGGCGCGCAGCCGGTCCACGTCGATGTCCAGGATCGTGACCTCGGCGCCCAGGCCCACGGCCATGGCGGCCGCGTTGGTGCCGGCCACGCCCGCGCCGATCACGGTCACCTGCGCGGGGCGGACCCCGGGCACGCCGCCGAGCAGGACGCCCTTGCCGCCGCCGGTGGCGGTCAGGGCCGATGCCCCGGCCTGCACCGAGAGCCGACCGGCCACCTCGCTCATCGGCGCCAGCAGCGGCAGCCGGCGGTCCGCGGTCTGCACGGTCTCGTAGGCGACGGCCGTGACCCCGGCGGCCAGCAGGGCGCGGGTGAGCTCCGGCTCCGCGGCCAGGTGCAGATAGGTGAACAGGACCAGGCCCTCCCGGAACCGGTGGTACTCGGAGGCGATCGGCTCCTTGACCTTCAGCACCAGGTCCGCCCGGGCCCACAGCTCGTCCGGGTCCACCACGACCTCCGCGCCCGCGGCGGCGAAGTCCTCGTCCGCGAAGCCCGAGCCGATGCCGGCACCGGCCTGCACGAGCACCCGGTGGCCGCGGCGGCGCAGCTCGTGCACGCCGGAGACCGTGATGGCCACCCGGTGCTCGTTCGTCTTCACTTCGGTGGGAACGGAGATGATCATCGAGGGCCTTCCGCAGAAAACGTAGAATGGGTGTCACAAAACTACGATCCGACACCGTTGCCGGGACAGAAGTCGACGATCCTTCGGCAATCGGTGCAGAACTGGACGAACCATGGAGAAAGTGACCCCGCCCACGCGGGCCGCTCCGCAGGATCGGCGGCCCCGGGACGAGCTGGACGACCTCGACCGGCGCCTGCTCGCGCTGCTGCGGGAGAACTCCCGGATGACCAACCAGGCGCTCAGCGAGGCCCTCGGCGTGGCCCCGTCCACCTGTCTGGCCCGGATGAAGGGCCTGCAGCGCTCGGGCGTGATCCGCCGCTTCACGGTCGAGGTGGACCCCCGGGCGCTCGGGAGCACCATCGAGGCCCTCATCAGCGTGCGCCTGCGGCCGGGGGCCCGGCACCTGATGTCCGCGTTCGGCGAGGGGCTGAAGTCGGTGCCGGAGGTGTCCCAGTTCTTCTTCCTGGCGGGCTCGGACGACTTCCTGATCCACGTCACGGCGCGGGACACCGACCACATCCGCCAGTTCGTCCTCGAGCACCTGTCCTCCAACCAGGCGGTGGCGGCCACGCAGACCAGCCTGGTGTTCGAGCACGTCCAGGGGTCCGTGCAGATCTGACCGGCCCCGAGACCCTCAGCCGCGGCGGGGCGTCCCGGCCGCGGCGCCCTGCGCGCGGGCGCTGACGGCGGCGGCCGCCTCCTCGGCCACGAGGTCCGCGTTGATCGCGGCGGCCGCGCCGACCCCCGCCCCCGCCGCGGAGGAGACCATGGCCGAGAGGTCGCCGGCGTTGCCGGCCGCCCACACGCCGGGGACCTCGGTGCTGCCCATCGGGCCCGTGGCGATGAGCGCCCCCGCGGGGTGGTCGGTCAGGGTGCCGCCGAGCTGCTCGTACAGCTCGGCCCGGGCCGCGAAGCGGGGCGCCACGACCAGGGCGTCCACCGGGACCTCCTGCCCGTCGTCGAGGACCACGGCGCGCAGCGCGTCCCCGTCGGTGCGCAGCCGCTGCACGGGCCCCTCGACCACCCGGACCCCGAGGGCGGAGAGCTGCTCCCAGGCCTCGGGGCCGGGATCGGGCATCCGGTGCGGGAAGAAGGTGACGTCCTCGCTGAGCTGCCGGAACAGCAGCGTCTGGTGGATGCTCATGGGTCCCGCGCCGAGCACGCCGATGCGCCGGCCGCGGACCTCCCACCCGTGGCAGTAGGGGCAGTGCAGCACGCTCCGCCCCCACAGCTCGGCCACGCCGGGCACGTCGGGCAGCTCGTCGACCAGTCCGGTGGCGAGCAGCAGCCGCCGCGCGCGCAGCACGCCGCCGCCGGCGAGACCGACCGTGAACCCCTCATCCTCCGCCCGGGCGGTGACGGCGCGGTCCCGGAGGATGTCCGCCCCGTACTGCTCCGCCTCCCGCCGGCCGGCGGTCAGCAGCTCGAGCGGCGGGATCCCCTCCCGGCCGAGCAGGTTGTGCGCGCCGCCGGCCGGGGCGTTGCGGGGTTCGCCCGCGTCCACCACGACCACCGAGCGCAGGGAGCGCGCCAGGGCGACGGCGGCGCTCAGGCCGGCCGCACCGCCTCCGACGACGACGACGTCGTACGCGGAAATGCTGTTCATGGTCCGTGTCCTCTCGTGCTGGTGGTTCATGGCCGGTGCGCCGCCCAGACGATGCGTCCGGCGCGCAGCATCAGGTCCTCCCGGTGCAGGACCGCGCCGGGGGAGTCCTCGGTGAGCAGGTGCTCGAGGGCGAGCATGTCGTCGGCGGTCAGTCGGCCGGCGAGGACCGGGAGGGCGCGGCGCAGCGAGTGGTCCGCCCAGCGCCCCGTGCCGGGCGGGGCCGGCCGCGCCTCGACGCCGAACCGGCGCCGCCCCGCCGGCCGGAAGCCGGCCTCCTCCAGGCGTGGTCCCCAGTCGGGCACGGCGTTCCAGTGCGCCCGGGCGAGGACCTCGTGGCAGCGGCGCTCCAGGCCCGGGCGGCCGATCCCGATGTCCTCGGGCAGGAACCGCGGCAGCGCGTCCATCTCCACGACCGCCAGGAGACCGCCGGGGCGCATCCCGGCATGGAGCTCGCGCAGCAGCCGGTCCGGCGCGGCGAGCTCGTGCAGCGAGGAGGCCGCCCAGGCGAGGTCGACCGCCCCGACCCCGGGCCAGGCGGTGTCCAGATCGGCCTGCACCGTGCGGATCCGGTCGGACGGGCCCGGTGCGCCGGCCGCGGCGCGGAGCCGCTCGAGCCTCGGTGCCGACCGGTCGATCGCGACGATCTGCGCCGACGGGAAGCGGCGGGCCAGGAGCCGGCTGCCGGCGCCGGTCCCCGCGCCGATGTCCGCGACCGTGTCCGGCGTGCCGCGGACGTGCTGGCCGACCCACCCGAGCACCTCCTCCAGCAGCGGGTCCAGGATCTCGGCGTCCAGCTCGAGCAGCTCGGCCAGTCCGTCGTCGTCGTGCTGCTCGGGGTGGGTGTGGTGCCCCGCCGTCGGGTGCGGGGAGTCGTGCGGTGTCATGCCTCCACGGTAGGCGCAAAATGCCTTTGAGGCATACACTCTTGCTCATGACGCAAGAACTTGACCTGGACGCCGTGATCCGCCGGCGCATCCGCGGTCTCCGGCTGGCGCGCGGCTGGTCCCTGGACGCGCTCGCGGCCCGGTGCCACCTCAGCCCGTCCACGCTGAGCCGGCTCGAGACCGGGCACCGCAGAATCGCTCTCGACCAGCTGGTGCCCATCGCCCGGGCCCTCGACACCTCGCTCGACCAGCTCGTCGAGTCCCCCGAGGACGAGGACGTGGTGATTCGCCCGCAGCCCAGCAGCACGCCGGGGCTGACCATGTGGCTGCTGTCCTCCGAGCGGGCCCTGCACGGGATGACCGTGGCCAAGATGCGCATCCTGCCGGGCCCGCCCCCCGCACCGGACCGGCTGGCGGTGCACCCGGGCCGGGACTGGTTCACCGTGCTCTCCGGGACCGCCCGCCTGCACCTGGGCGAGCGGGTCGTGGTGGTCGAGGCCGGTCAGGCGGCGCAGTTCTCCACGATGGTCCCGCACGCCATCGTGGCGCAGGGCGGGCCGGTGGAGATCCTCACCGTGCTCGACCACGACGGCGAGCGCGCCCACCTGCACGCGGACGAGCCTGCCGAGGATCGGAGGGTGCGGGCGCCGGCCGACCGCCCGGCACCCGGCCGGGACGGACCCGACCCGGCCGGGTGAGGTGCGGCCGGGGCCGGGGCCGGGGTGCCCGGGCGGC
>NZ_PDDL01000157.1:0-5732 GCF_020833785.1 Kocuria sp. CCUG 69068 | reverse complement strand
GGTCTGTTGTTTGAGAACTCAATAGTGTGCCATGTTTGTTGATACCGGATGTTTTATTCGGTTGATTGGTTGTCGCCGTCCTGCCTCCGTGGGGTGGTGGCGACATTTTCAGCCGGGGTTTGATGTTTTCGTTGTTTTTTTGACGGAGAGTTTGATCCTGGCTCAGGACGAACGCTGGCGGCGTGCTTAACACATGCAAGTCGAACGATGATGCCCAGCTTGCTGGGCGGATTAGTGGCGAACGGGTGAGTAATACGTGAGTAACCTGCCCTTGACTCTGGGATAAGCCTGGGAAACTGGGTCTAATACTGGATACTACCTCTTGCCGCATGGTGGGTGGTGGAAAGGGTTTTACTGGTTTTGGATGGGCTCACGGCCTATCAGCTTGTTGGTGGGGTAATGGCTCACCAAGGCGACGACGGGTAGCCGGCCTGAGAGGGTGACCGGCCACACTGGGACTGAGACACGGCCCAGACTCCTACGGGAGGCAGCAGTGGGGAATATTGCACAATGGGCGGAAGCCTGATGCAGCGACGCCGCGTGAGGGATGACGGCCTTCGGGTTGTAAACCTCTTTCAGTAGGGAAGAAGCGAGAGTGACGGTACCTGCAGAAGAAGCGCCGGCTAACTACGTGCCAGCAGCCGCGGTAATACGTAGGGCGCAAGCGTTGTCCGGAATTATTGGGCGTAAAGAGCTCGTAGGCGGTTTGTCGCGTCTGCTGTGAAAGCCCGGGGCTCAACCCCGGGTCTGCAGTGGGTACGGGCAGACTAGAGTGCAGTAGGGGAGACTGGAATTCCTGGTGTAGCGGTGAAATGCGCAGATATCAGGAGGAACACCGATGGCGAAGGCAGGTCTCTGGGCTGTTACTGACGCTGAGGAGCGAAAGCATGGGGAGCGAACAGGATTAGATACCCTGGTAGTCCATGCCGTAAACGTTGGGCACTAGGTGTGGGGGACATTCCACGTTTTCCGCGCCGTAGCTAACGCATTAAGTGCCCCGCCTGGGGAGTACGGCCGCAAGGCTAAAACTCAAAGGAATTGACGGGGGCCCGCACAAGCGGCGGAGCATGCGGATTAATTCGATGCAACGCGAAGAACCTTACCAAGGCTTGACATTCACCGGACCGCCCCAGAGATGGGGTTTCCCTTCGGGGCTGGTGGACAGGTGGTGCATGGTTGTCGTCAGCTCGTGTCGTGAGATGTTGGGTTAAGTCCCGCAACGAGCGCAACCCTCGTTCTATGTTGCCAGCACGTGATGGTGGGGACTCATAGGAGACTGCCGGGGTCAACTCGGAGGAAGGTGGGGATGACGTCAAATCATCATGCCCCTTATGTCTTGGGCTTCACGCATGCTACAATGGCCGGTACAAAGGGTTGCGATACTGTGAGGTGGAGCTAATCCCAAAAAGCCGGTCTCAGTTCGGATTGAGGTCTGCAACTCGACCTCATGAAGTCGGAGTCGCTAGTAATCGCAGATCAGCAACGCTGCGGTGAATACGTTCCCGGGCCTTGTACACACCGCCCGTCAAGTCACGAAAGTTGGTAACACCCGAAGCCGGTGGCCTAACCCCTTGTGGGAGGGAGCCGTCGAAGGTGGGACTGGCGATTGGGACTAAGTCGTAACAAGGTAGCCGTACCGGAAGGTGCGGCTGGATCACCTCCTTTCTAAGGAGCCGTTGACCGCCGTGTGGTGGTCGCCCCCGCTTCAGTGCCCGTGCGTGGTGCTGGTGGGGTGAGCTCATGGGTGGAATATCAACGAGCAAGTGGCCGCACTCCTCCTGTGCTTCCCGGGTTCCGATCCGGCGGGTGTGGGGGTTGCCGGCCGGGTCGGGTCCTAGTACCTGTCCCATCGTGGTGGGCCCTGTGGGGTTCCTCCGGTGTGGGTGGTGGAAGAGAGCTGGTCCGGTGGTGGGTGTGGTCCGTGGCGCACTATTGGGTCCTGAGACAACAGGCCCCGTCCCCTTTGGTGGGGGTGGGGGTGTTGTGTCTGGGTTCCCGGCGTCCTGCCGGTGGTCGTGTCCCTTTCGGGGGGTGCAGCCACCAGTGTGCGGGGTGTGCGGGTTGTTGTTTGAGAACTGTATAGTGGACGCGAGCATCTTAAGAACAGGTGCCGCAGGCAGCCGGACGGTTTCCTCTTCCCGCAAGGGTCGGGGGTGTGTCTGGTGGGTTGTGGTGCCGTGTTCGTGATTGATCGCCGAGATACCGCTGCCGTACCCCTAGGGGTGTGGTGGTGGTGGTATCGGTGTGTTCTGTGATCATGTGGCAAGTTTTTAAGGGCGCACGGTGGATGCCTTGGCATCAGGAGCCGATGAAGGACGCGGTAATCTGCGATAAGCCTCGGGGAGCTGATAAACGAGCTGTGATCCGAGGGTCTCCGAATGGGGAAACCCCGCCGCGTGTTATGCGTGGTGACCCGCACCTGAATTCATAGGGTGTGTGGAGGGAACGTGGGGAAGTGAAACATCTCAGTACCCACAGGAAGAGAAAACAACAGTGATTCCGTCAGTAGTGGCGAGCGAACGCGGAAGAGGCCAAACCGATGGTGTGTGATACCCGGCAGGGGTTGCATCATCGGGGTCGTGGGGCGTGTCGTCCCGGGTCTGCCGGCCCGGGCGTGTGAGTGCAGGGCGATAGTCGAACCGGTGTGAGTGCCGGACCGGAGAGGGTGAGAGTCCCGTAGACGAAATCGTTGCTGCCGCACGGTGCGCGTACCCAAGTAGCACGGGGCCCGAGAAATCCCGTGTGAATCTGCCAGGACCACCTGGTAAGCCTAAATACTACCTGATGACCGATAGCGGACCAGTACCGTGAGGGAAAGGTGAAAAGTACCCCGGGAGGGGAGTGAAATAGTACCTGAAACCGTGTGCCTACAAACCGTCGGAGCCCTACAAGGTGACGGCGTGCCTTTTGAAGAATGAGCCTGCGAGTTAGTGTTACGTCGCGAGGTTAACCCGTGAGGGGTATCCGTAGCGAAAGCGAGTCTGAACAGGGCGAGTGAGTGGCGTGATCTAGACCCGAAGCGAAGTGATCTACCCATGGCCAGGTTGAAGCGCGTGTAAGAGCGCGTGGAGGACCGAACCCACTTCAGTTGAAAATGGAGGGGATGAGCTGTGGGTAGGGGTGAAAGGCCAATCAAACTTCGTGATAGCTGGTTCTCCCCGAAATGCATTTAGGTGCAGCGTTACGTGTTTCTTGCCGGAGGTAGAGCTACTGGATGGCCGATGGGCCCTACAAGGTTACTGACGTCAGCCAAACTCCGAATGCCGGTAAGTGAGAGCGTAGCAGTGAGACTGTGGGGGATAAGCTTCATAGTCGAGAGGGAAACAGCCCAGACCACCAACTAAGGCCCCTAAGCGTGTGCTAAGTGGGAAAGGATGTGGAGTTGCTTAGACAACCAGGAGGTTGGCTTAGAAGCAGCCACCCTTGAAAGAGTGCGTAATAGCTCACTGGTCAAGTGATTCCGCGCCGACAATGTAGCGGGGCTCAAGTACACCGCCGAAGTTGTGGCATTGCACCAATGATACCCAACCGGTCTTCGGACCGGTTCAGGTGGTGCGATGGGTAGGGGAGCGTCGTGTGGGCAGTGAAGCTGCGGGGTGACCCAGTGGTGGAGCCCACACGAGTGAGAATGCAGGCATGAGTAGCGAATGACGGGTGAGAAACCCGTCCGCCGGATGATCAAGGGTTCCAGGGTCAAGCTAATCTGCCCTGGGTCAGTCGGGACCTAAGGCGAGGCCGACAGGCGTAGTCGATGGACAACGGGTTGATATTCCCGTACCGGCGAAGAACCGCCCCTATCGAACCGGGGACACTAACCACCCGAACCGGGCCATGCGGTGACCATTGGTCGCCGCCGGCACCGGGGAGCGTGGGACCTGAACCGGGGAGGTAAGCGTATTAACAGGTGTGACGCAGGAAGGTAGCCGAGCCGGGCGATGGTAGACCCGGTCTAAGCGTGTAGGGCGATCCGTTGGCAAATCCGCGGATCATTGAGCCTGAGACGTGACGGGACCCCCATTCGTGGGGGGATTCGGTGATCCTATGCTGCCGAGAAAAGCATCGACGCGAGGTTCCAGCCGCCCGTACCCCAAACCGACACAGGTGATCAGGTAGAGAATACTAAGGCGATCGAGAGAATCATGGTTAAGGAACTCGGCAAAATGCCCCCGTAACTTCGGGAGAAGGGGGGCCCCGACCGTGGACACCACTTGCTGGTGCGAGCGGGTAAGGGCCGCAGAGACCAGGGGGAAGCGACTGTTTATCAAAAACACAGGTCCGTGCGAAGTCGCAAGACGATGTATACGGACTGACTCCTGCCCGGTGCTGGAAGGTTAAGAGGACCTGTTAGCCTCACGGCGAAGCGGAGAATTTAAGCCCCAGTAAACGGCGGTGGTAACTATAACCATCCTAAGGTAGCGAAATTCCTTGTCGGGTAAGTTCCGACCTGCACGAATGGAGTAACGACTTCCCCGCTGTCTCAACCATGAACTCGGCGAAATTGCAGTACGAGTAAAGATGCTCGTTACGCGCAGCAGGACGGAAAGACCCCGAGACCTTTACTATAGTTTGGTATTGGTGTTCGGTGTGGCTTGTGTAGGATAGGTGGGAGACGGTGAAGCGGGCACGCCAGTGCACGTGGAGTCAACGTTGAAATACCACTCTGGTCACTCTGGACATCTAACTTCGGCCCGTGATCCGGGTCAGGGACAGTGCCTGATGGGTAGTTTAACTGGGGCGGTTGCCTCCTAAAGAGTAACGGAGGCGCCCAAAGGTTCCCTCAGCCTGGTTGGCAATCAGGTGTCGAGTGTAAGTGCACAAGGGAGCTTGACTGTGAGAGCGACAGCTCGAGCAGGGACGAAAGTCGGGACTAGTGATCCGGCGGTACATTGTGGAATGGCCGTCGCTCAACGGATAAAAGGTACCTCGGGGATAACAGGCTGATCTTGCCCAAGAGTCCATATCGACGGCATGGTTTGGCACCTCGATGTCGGCTCGTCGCATCCTGGGGCTGGAGTTGGTCCCAAGGGTTGGGCTGTTCGCCCATTAAAGCGGTACGCGAGCTGGGTTCAGAACGTCGTGAGACAGTTCGGTCCCTATCCGCTGCGCGCGCAGGAAATTTGAGAAGACCTGTCCTTAGTACGAGAGGACCGGGACGGACGAACCTCTGGTATGGCAGTTGTACCGCCAGGTGCACCGCTGCTTCGCTACGTTCGGAAGAGATAACCGCTGAAAGCATCTAAGCGGGAAGCTCGCTTCGAGATGAGATTTCCACGCACCTAGTGTGTGAGAGGCCCCCAGCTAGACCACTGGGTTGATAGGCCGGAGGTGGAAGCACGAACCAACGACGTGTGCAGCCGACCGGTACTAATAAGCCGACAACTTACACCACACCCCCACCCCCAACACGTGTTGGGAACAAGGGTGGGGTCACCACAGAACACCGCGTCCACTATACGGCTCCCAACCAACAACCCCCGCGGTTGTCGGGGGGAACCGCAATTGAATACCGCCCACCACGGGCGGACACCACAGTGACTTACCCACCCCGTATCACCGGCCCACCGGCCGGCACGCCCCAGGGGTCGGGCACCAGAGTTACGGCGGTCATAGCGTGGGGGAAACGCCCGGTCCCATCCCGAACCCGGAAGCTAAGACCCGCAGCGCCGATGGTACTGCACCCGGAAGGGTGTGGGAGAGTAGGACACCGCCGGACCACACCACCAGGGTCGAGC
>NZ_PDDL01000156.1:0-5761 GCF_020833785.1 Kocuria sp. CCUG 69068 | reverse complement strand
TCCGGGTCGGTCGCCGTCTCCAGCCGGACCGGCCCCACCCCGACCCCCACGCTCCAGGCCGATCCGCGCAGACCGGCGAGCGCGGCCGCGACCGCGGCGCCGGGATCGGCGGTGATGCCCTGCACCGCGTGCGCCCGGGCGCGCTGGAACGGCACCACGGTCTCGAGGTCCGCGAGGCGGCGCAGGAGGCCCGGCACGAGGTCGCCCGCCTCGCGGCGGCGCTGGTCCAGGGTCACGACGTACACGGTCCCAGTATCGGGCACGGGGGCCGCGGGGGAGCGGGGGCGCGGCGGGGACTCACTCCCAGAACCGCGGCTCGATGTCGACCCCCTGCACGATGAGCTCGTCCTCGAGGGGCTCCCGGCACACCACGGGCAGGCGCAGGCAGCCGATGCGGTCGTCGGGGCCGAAGTAGGCGGTGAGCCGGTCGAAGCCCTGCCGGAACGAGGCCAGCTCCTTGGCCGTGGCGGCGACCTCCGCCAGGTCGGCGTCGGAGCCGAACACCCAGAAGGAGTCCGGGTCGGTCAGCTGGAGCAGTCCCACGGCCGCCCCGGCGTCATTGTTCTCGGTCCCGGCCCAGCCCGGGACCCGCAGCCACCCGCCCGGTGCCGCCGCGCCCAGGGCCGGCGCCAGGGGGTCGTACTCCCACGCCCGGGCCTGCTGCAGCCACGCGGGCGGCGCCGGGAGGTAGAGCGGGCCGTCGAGGTCCACGGGCCACCGGGCGGCGGCGAACGCCCCGGCGTCCACGCGGTCCCAGAACTGCTCCGCGGTGAGGTCGGTGCCCACCCTGTTGAGCGCCGCCCCGGGATCGTCCTGGTGCATGCCGTGCCAGTAGGTGGGGCGGGTCCGGACGTCGGCGCGCCGCAGCAGGGCGTCCAGCTCCTCCAGGTGGGCCGGCTCGCCGAGCACCACCGTCCTGGACTCGAAGTGCAGGACGTAGGGCACGCGCTCGGTGCTCACGGCAGCCCCGCGGGCCGTCCGCGGCGGCACAGCCGCGTGAAGCGGCCGAGCACCTGCAGCGCCTCCGGGGTGGCGGGCAGGTAGTCCGTCAGGGCGGGGGAGCGCACCACCACGGCGCACCACTGCCCCCGGGAGACCGCCACGTTGAGCCGGTTGGGGGAGAGCAGGAACTCCATCCCGCGGGGGCCGTCGGCCGCGGAGGCGGCCATCGACACGATCACGACGGGGGCCTCCTGGCCCTGGAACCGGTCGACGGTGCCCACCCGGACCCCGCCGCCGTCCTCGTCCCGCAGGCCCGCGGCGGCGAGCTCCCGGCCGATCAAATCGACCTGGGCGTTGTACGCGGCCACCACGAGCACGTCCTCGGGCGCCAGCGGCACGGGGGGTGCCCCCGGACCGGAGCGCCACGGCGTCCCGGCGAACTCGTGCACCAGCTCCACGACGCGCCGGGCCTCCTCGGGGGAGGCCGTGCGGTTGCCGGTGTGCTCGACGTAGCAGGTGCGCAGGCCCGGGGCCACGCCGGTGAGCTCTCGGCGGCCCGCGGCCGGGGCGGACCCGAGCCGCCCGGCGTAGGAGAGCTCGGAGACCGGTTCGCACAGGGCCGGGTGCATCCGCCACGTGCGGTCCAGGAAGTAGCCGTGCTCGGCGGGCAGGGTGGGCGAGCCGTGGGAGAGCCAGCCCAGCGCCGACTCGTCCACGGGCAGGGGGTGGGTGCCCTGCGAGACCTGCGGCAGCTGCTGCGGGTCGCCCAGCAGCAGCAGGCGCCGCGCGGCCCGGGACACGGCCAGGGTGTTGGCCAGCGAGTACTGCCCGGCCTCGTCGACCACGAGCAGGTCCAGGGCCTCGTCCTCGAGGTGCTTGGCGTTGGAGAAGTCCCACGCGGTGCCGCCCACCACGGCGCCGCCGTCCGCCAGGAACGCGGCGAAGTCCTTCCCCGGGACGTCGCGCCACGGCGTCTCCCGGTCCGCGGGCCGGCCCGAGGGCGGCTTCTTGCCGACGCGCTCGGGGGCGACCCCGCCCTTCTCGAGCACCCCGGTGAGGAGGTTCTCGACGACGGCGTGGGACTGCGCCACCACGCCGATCCGCCAGCCGGCCTCCACGAGCCGGCCGATCACGTGGGAGCCGAGGAACGTCTTGCCGCTGCCCGGGGGCCCCTGGACGGCGAGGAAGCTGCGGTCGAGCGAGCGCAGGGCACGCACCACGGCGTCGATCGTGCCGTCGGGGCCGTCGTGCGGGCGGGGCAGGGGGCTGCCGTCCGCGGGCCGCGGCGCCCGGCGCTGCAGCAGCTCGAGGCCGGGCTGCCGCGGGAGCTCCGGCAGGGCGTCGGCCGTGCGGGCGGCGAGGGTCTGCAGGGACTCCTCGAGGGAGCGGGTGGCGATCGGCTGGGCCGGGCCCAGTGCGATCGGCAGCTCCGCCCAGGGCTCGGGGGCCGGGGCGTCCCGCGGCTTCTTGAGCCGTTCGCGCACGGTGAGCACCGCCGTGCCGTCCTCGTGCTCCTCGACGTGCTCGAGGGCGGCGGTCCAGTCCCCGGCGCGGCCGCTGCCGCGCGGGGCGGCGTCCTCGGCCAGGTGCGCGGGCACGGGGGCCCCGTACATCAGGAACAGCCCGGCGGTGCCGGGTCTGGGGGTGGAGCCCTCGCCGAACCGGCCCGCGAGGCGCAGGAGCCGGGTGGGTGCGGCGCTGCTGCGCTTGCCCGGGTCCTTCGCCCAGTCCTCCAGGACCTCCGCGCGCCGGACCACGAACACGTCGCGGGTGTCCTCCCAGTCCTCCACGGGGCCCTCGAGGCGGTCGAAGTGGGACCACCAGTACTGCTTGCGCTCGCGCCGGTGGTAGCCGGTGGCGGAGGCGACCATCGCGACGGCCGTGCGCTGCTCCTCGGTCAGGACGTCCCGCGCGGACGGGTCGTCCAGGTGCTCGTGCAGGCGCTGCTCGGCACCGGTCATCCCGGCGTCCGGCAGCTCCTCGGGCAGCTCGAGCCGCTCCTGGGTGGGGCGCGGCGGGTGGTCCGCCGGGTCCGGGGAGATCCCGGCGAGGCCCAGCAGCCAGTCCCGCAGCCGCAGGGTCGAGAGGCAGTCGTAGGCGTTGTAGTCGGCGATCCCGGCCAGCAGCCGCGCCGCGTCCTCCTCCCGCCCGGCCGCCCGGGCCGTGCACCAGTCGGCGTAGGCGACCACCGACGCACCGGCGTCCACGACGTCCCCGGTGCGCAGGTGCTCGCCCATGTAGAGCGGCTCCAGCTTCTTGATGGAGTACGAGCTCTCCGACAGCCGCAGGCTTCCCCGCACCGTGTCGTAGAGGTCCACCAGCACGTTCTCGCGCAGCAGCTCGTCCACGGCGTCCTCGCCCACGGCGTGCACGAGCGAGAGCCGGCGCAGGGCCGCCTTCTCGTAGTTCGCGTAGTGGTAGACGTGCATGCCGGGGAAGCGCCGGCGCCGTTCGGCCACGTAGTCGAGGAACGCCCGGAGCGCGTCCCGCTCCTGGGCCCGGGAGTGCGCCCAGAACGGCCGGAAGACGGGGGCGGCGCCGGGCTCCGGGGGCTGCTCCACGACGCCGAACAGGTACTCGAGCCCCCAGGACGTCGCGTCCCCCGGGTCCTGCCACAGCGGGTCGCCCTCGAAGTCGAAGAACACGTCCCCGGCGTCCGGGGCGGGCAGCCGCCGCACGGGGTCCGTGGCCGTGACCCGGTAGGCGATCCGGCGGGTCCCCCCGTCCTTCCGGTACTCGACCGAGCCGTCCTCCCCGCCCCGGCCGGTCTGCATGGCCGCCTGGTCCCGCAGCCGCCGCAGCGCGGCGGGGAGCCGCCGGTCCTCCAGCAGCGCGAGCTCGTCGACGGTGCGCACGCCGTGCCGGTCGCGCAGCGTGCGGCGCACCCGCACGGACAGCCCCGCCGTCAGCAGCAGGTCCCGGTGCTCGGCGACGGCCCGGGCGCAGTGCTCGCACCGGCCGCAGCGGGCGACGTCGTCGTCCTGCCAGTCCACGGGCCCGGGCCGCGCCCGGTGCGCGGCGGCGGCCGCGACGAAGCGCTCCCGGCGCTCGCGGTAGACCGCCAGGTGCTCGGAGACGGGGAAGACCGCCTCCCGCTGGTCGCCGAGGACCAGGGTGACCTCGGGGGCCACGTCCACCCCGGCCCGCTCGAGCTGGTCGGCGTAGGCGGCGAGCTGGAGCAGGGCGGTGACCTTGGCGTGCCGGGCGAGCTTGGTGTCGTGCACCGCGTACGCGCCGTCCGGGCGGCGGACGAGGAAGTCGGCGCGGCCGTGGAAGGCACCGTCGAAGAAGGAGGCCTGGAAGACCACGTCGGCGCCCGCGCGCAGGGCGTCCAGGGACTCGGCGTGCTTGGCGGTCAGCTCGTCCCGGTCCATCCGCCGGGCCGGCTCGACCTCGTGCACCCCCCGTCCGGTCGCCGCGTCCCACGGGCCGAACGCCGCCAGGTGCGCGGCCAGGACCCGGTGCTCGTGGGCGTCGCCCAGCTCGGCCGTGCGGGCGAGCATCGCGTCCCGCTCCGGGGCCCGGCGCGGCGCCCGCCCCAGCTTCTCGTCCAGGACGCACAGGCTCGCGTAGGGGCACTCGGCCGCGCGCACCAGGTCGCTCGCGGAGAAGACGAGGTCCGCCTCGGGGCCCAGCAGGAACATGCGCATCCTTCCGACGGCGCCGGGTCCGTCCCGGGTCCGCGTCCATCGAACCACAGGGACCGGACGTCACAAGGAGGGCGGGACCGGCAGCGCAGGACGGGGATCGGCCGGCAGGTCCTCGGACCTGCCGGCCGACTCCCGGGGGCCGGTGACCGGCCCGCCGGGATGGACCGGGAGAGATCGATGGGATGCGGCGCGGGTGGGGGGACCCCCGCCGCCACCGGGCACCTCGCGGGTGCGCTCCGGCGACCTCGATCCCGGTCGGCGGCCCGGATGCCGATGGGGGGATGCATCCTGGGGCCGTCGGGCCGGCTGAGCCGGCCGATCCCAATATAACGAAATTCATGGAATCCCTGTAGGGCGCACGTCACGCGCCGACCCGGGTCGGGCCCGGGGCCCCGGACGCGCGGGGGCCGGGGACCCTCCGGTCCCCGGCCCCCGCGCGTGCCCGTCCGCTCAGTCGGTGGACGGGGCCTTCTCCTCGGCCTCGGCGGCCGAGTCGTAGTGGGACTGCTCGAAGCGCTCGCGGGCCTCCTCGACGAGGCGCTCGGCGGTCTCCCGGCCCTCCCAGCCCTCGCCCTTGACCCACTTGTTGGGCTCGAGGTCCTTGTAGCGCTCGAAGAAGTGCTGGATCTCCTTGAGCTTGTACTCGTCGATGTCGTCGAGACCCTGGATGTGGTCGTAGCGCTTGTCCGTGGACACGCACAGGATCTTCGCGTCCCCGCCGGCCTCGTCGTTCATGTTGAACACGGCGATGGGGCGCGACTCCACGAGCACGCCCGGGACGATCTCGAAGTCCAGGAGCACGAGGGCGTCCAGGGGGTCGCCGTCCTCGCCCAGGCTGTCCTCGAAGTAGCCGTAGTGCGCGGGGTACTGCATCGACGTGAACAGGACGCGGTCCAGGCGGAGGCGGCCGGTCTCGTGGTCGATCTCGTACTTGACGCGCGATCCCCGGGGGATCTCGATGGTGACGTCCAACTCCATGGTGCTTCTCCTCGTGCTGGATGGGCCCGGAAGGGCCGGAAAGGGCTGACAGCGGCCGAGCGCGGCCGCACCACCCGGGCGGGGTGGGGCAGATCCGAGACCCACGATAGCGGCGGCCCCGCGGGCGGCGGTAACCGTCCGGCCCGCCACGGGGCCGCGCCCGGCCCGCCGCGGCGCCGCTCCGGGGCCGG
>NZ_PDDL01000155.1:0-5796 GCF_020833785.1 Kocuria sp. CCUG 69068 | reverse complement strand
GGCGCACTGGGCGGTCGCACAGGCGGACGCGCTGGGCGTCGCCGAGGTGTCCTTCGACGGGCGCAGCTGGGTCCGGGCGGACCAGCGCACTGCCCGCTTCGCGCCCGCCCCGGGGTGGGTGGACGCCGCCGAGGCGCACCCGGAGGGCGCTCCCCCGCCCGACGACGTCGTGGTGGTCCTCGCGAGCCGCTGACGGGACCGCCGCGGCCCGGCCGATACGCTGGGGCCATGAAGATTCTCGTCACCGGGGGAACCGGCTACATCGGCTCGCACACCGTCCTCGCCCTGCTGGGGGCCGGGCACGACGTCGTCGTGATGGACAACCTCGCGAACTCCTCGCGGACCTCGCTGGAGCGGGTCGAGGAGCTCGCGGGACGCGCCGTCGAGGCGTTCGCGGAGGTCGACCTCCTCGACCCCGCGGGACTCGACGCCCTGTTCGCGGAGCACCGCCCGGAGGCCGTGATCCACTTCGCCGGGCTCAAGGCCGTCGGCGAGTCGGCCGAGCTGCCCCTGTGGTACTACCGCACCAACGTGGCCGGCACCCTCAACCTGCTGGACGCCATGGGGGCCCACGGCTGCCGGTCCATCGTGTTCTCCTCCTCGGCCACGGTCTACGGCGCCCCCGAGGAGATGCCGCTGACCGAGAAGCAGCCCATGGACGCGCAGAACCCGTACGGGCGGACCAAGGAGCACATCGAGGACATGCTCGTGGACCTCGCCGCGTCGGACCCGTCCTGGAACGTCGCCCTGCTGCGCTACTTCAACCCGGTGGGCGCCCACGAGTCCGGGCGGATCGGCGAGGACCCCTCGGGCGTGCCGAACAACCTGCTGCCGTTCATCGCCCAGGTGGCCGTGGGCCGGCGCGAGAAGCTGAAGGTGTACGGCGCCGACTACCCGACCGCCGACGGGACGGGCGTGCGCGACTACATCCACGTGGTGGACCTCGCCGACGGGCACCTCAGGGCCCTGGACCACATCACCGAGCACGGCGGGGTGCGCACCTGGAACCTGGGCACGGGCAAGGGCTACTCGGTGCTCGAGGTGCACGCCGCCTTCGAGCGGGCCTCCGGGCGCAGCATCCCCTACGAGATCACGGACCGGCGGCCCGGCGACGCCGCGGTGTCCTACGCCGATCCGTCGACGGCCCTGGCCGAGCTGGGCTGGTCCGCCGACCGGGACCTCGACACGATGTGCCGGGACCACTGGAACTGGCAGCGGAGCAACCCCGAGGGCTACGCCGCGGGCGCCTGAGCGCCGGTCCGGCCCCGGGGCTCACCAGCCCCGGGGCCGGACCACGTTCGGCGGGGCGTCGGCGAACAGGGCGGCCACCCGCCGCTCGTCGTGGCCGGCGATGCCCGTGCCCACCCGGGTGAGCCAGAACGTCAGCTCGGGGTGCTCCCGGGCGAAGGCCACGAACGCGGCCGCCTCCCGCTCGAGCTCCGGGAGCCCGCTCATGCTGTCGATCGCGTAAGAGCGCCCCTGCAGGCCGTGCCCCCGGCCCGGGACGGCGCCGAAGCGCTCGACGGCCGTGCGCGCCGCGCCCGCGAGGTGGGCGCCCCGGGCGTTGGAGCCGAAGACGAAGACGTCGTCCGGGCCGAGCACGGTGATCCGGTCCGGGGTGTGCCGCTGCTCGCTCATGCGACCACGCTACCGGGGCGGGCGCCGGCGCGGAACGGCGGACGCCGGGCCCGCGCCCCGCGAAGGGGACGGGCCCGGCGTCCGCCGGTGCCGGGACTGCTCAGCGCTGCGGGTAGTGCCGCTCGCCCTCGCCCACGTAGAGCTGGCGCGGGCGGCCGATCTTGGTCTCCGGGTCCTCGATCATCTCCCGCCACTGGGCGATCCAGCCGGGCAGCCGGCCGATCGCGAAGAGGACGGTGAACATCTTCTCGGGGAAGCCCATCGCCTTGTAGATGAGGCCCGTGTAGAAGTCGACGTTCGGGTAGAGCTTGCGCTCCACGAAGTAGTCGTCGGCGAGGGCCTTCTCCTCGAGCCGCATGGCGATCTCGAGCTGCTGGTCGTTGCCGCCCAGCTTCTCGAGGATCTCGTGGGCGTAGTCCTTGACGATGCGGGCCCGGGGGTCGTAGTTCTTGTAGACCCGGTGGCCGAAGCCCATGAGCCGGGCGCCGGACTCCTTGTTCTTGACCTGCTCCATGAAGTCCTCGGGCGTCACGCCCTGCGTCTCGATCCGGTTGAGCATCGCGAGCACGGCCTCGTTCGCGCCGCCGTGCAGCGGGCCGTAGAGGGCGTTGATGCCCGCGGAGACCGAGGCGAACATGTTGGCGTGGGAGGAGCCCACGAGCCGGACGGTGGAGGTGGAGCAGTTCTGCTCGTGGTCCGCGTGCAGCATCAGCAGCACGTCCAGGGCCTTCGCCATGGCCGGGTCGATCTCGTAGTCCTCGGCGGGCACGCCGAAGCACATGCGCAGGAAGTTCTCCGTGTAGCTGAGGTCGTTCTGCGGGTAGAGCATCGGCTCGCCCTTGGACTTCTTGTAGGCGTAGGCGGCCAGGGTGGGCACCTTCGCGAGCAGCCGGATGGTGGAGATCTCCACCTGCTCCTGGTCGAACGGGTCGAGGGAGTCCCCGTAGAACGTGGACAGCGCCGAGACGGCCGAGGACAGCACGGGCATCGGGTGGGCGTTGCGCGGGAACCCGTTGAAGAAGCTCTTGAGGTCCTCGTGGACCATGGTGTGCCGGCGGATCCGGGTGTCGAAGTCCTCGAGCTCGGACGGCGAGGGCAGCTCGCCGTAGATGAGCAGGTAGGCGGTCTCGATGAAGCTGGAGTGCTGGGCGAGCTCCTCGATCGGGTAGCCCCGGTACCGGAGGATGCCGTTGTTGCCGTCGATGTAGGTGATGGCGGAGCGCGCGTTCGCCGTGTTCATGAACCCGGGGTCGAAGGCGACGTTGCCGGTCTCCTTGAGCATGTTCGTGATCGCGTAGCCGCGGTTGCCCTCGGTGGCGTCCTGGAGGGGCAGCTCGAGGGGGCTTCCGTTCCCGTAGTCGAGCCGGGCCGTCCCGGTCTTCTGTGCAGACTCAGTCATGTTCGTCCTCCGCGAGTGGATGTCGGTGTCCGGTGCCCGTGGTCGCCGCGCCGGGCGCCACCGTCGGCGCAGCACGGCCGTGTCCCGGGACACAGCGATCGTCAGGGTCCAACCTACCTGCTCCGTCCGCGCCGCGACCAATCCCGGCGGCGCCGGGGACCGTGTCAGGCGCGGCCGAGCCGCTCCACGGCGGCGTCGATGCGCTCGTCGGTGGCGGTCAGGGCGAGACGCACGTACCCCTCGCCGGCCGTGCCGTAGAACACCCCCGGGCCCACCACGACGCCCCGCTCCGCGAAGCGCTGCACCGTGGTCCAGGTGTCCTCCCCCGCCGTGCACCACAGGTAGAGCCCGGCCTCGGAGTGCTCGACCCGCAGCCCGAAGGCCTCGGCCGCGGGGACGAGCCGCTCGCGGCGGGACCGGTAGAGCGCCTTCTGGGCGGTGACGTGGGCGTCGTCGCCCAGGGCGGCCCGCATGGCCTCCTGGATCGGGGCGGGCACGATCATCCCGGCGTGCTTGCGGGAGTTGACGAGGCTCGCCATGAGCCGGGGGTCGCCGGCGAGGAACGCGGCCCGGTAGCCGGCGGCGTTGGACTGCTTCGACAGGGAGTACGCGGACAGCAGCAGGGAGTGGTCCCCGCCGCTGACCCGGGGGTCGAGCACCGACGGGACCGGGGCGCCGCCCTGCTGGACGTCCCAGGCGCCCCAGCCGAGCTCGGCGTAGCACTCGTCGGAGGCGACCACGGCCCCGAGGGCGCGGGCCTGGTCGACCACCCGCCGCAGCGACGCCGCGTCCCGGACGATGCCGGTGGGGTTGGCGGGCGAGTTCAGCCACACCATGCGCACGCGGGAGCGCACGTCGTCGTCGAGCTCGTCGAGGTCGTCCGCGGCCACGGCCTCGGCGCCCGCCAGCTGGGCCCCGATGTCGTAGGTCGGGTAGGCGACCGTGGGCCGCACGACGACGTCGCCGGGGCGCAGGCCGAGCAGCAGCGGCAGCCAGGCGACCAGCTCCTTGGAGCCGACCGTGGGCATGACCGCGGCGGGGTCCAGGCCGGTCACGCCGCGGCGCCGCGCGTACCAGGCGACGACGGCCTCGCGCAGGGCGGGGGTGCCGTGGGTGGTCGGGTAGCCGTGGGCGTCGGCGGCGGCGGCCAGCGCGTCCTGGACGACCAGGGGCGTGGGGTCCACGGGCGTGCCGATGGACAGGTCCACGACCCCACCGGGGTGCTCCGCGGCGACAGCCCGGTACGGGGCCATCGTGTCCCACGGGTAGTCGGGCAGGGCGAGGCCGAAGGAACGGTCCCCCTGCGTCACAGGGCGACGTCCTGGTTCTGCGGGGGCAGCGCCGCGATCATGGGGTGGTCCGTGTGCGTGTTGCCGAGCTTCGCGGCGCCACCGGGCGAGCCGAGGTCGTCGAAGAACTCGACGTTCGCCTTGTAGTAGTCGGCCCACTCCTCGGGGGTGTCGTCCTCGTAGTAGATGGCCTCGACGGGGCACACCGGTTCGCACGCACCGCAGTCCACGCACTCGTCGGGGTGGATGTAGAGCGAGCGCTCCCCCTCGTAGATGCAGTCGACGGGGCACTCCTCGACGCAGGCCTTGTCCTTCACGTCGACACAGGGCTGGGCGATGACGTAGGTCACGGCGGTTCGAACCTTTCTCCTGGGATTGCTCCGACCAGTCTAGCCACGGTGCCCTGGCTAGGATGACAGCCATGGAGCATCCGACATCCGGCTCAACATCGCCGTCCGGGACGTCATCTTCGGCGCTGGGCCTGCTCACCGGCCTGCCGGCTGGTACGCGCGTGAGCGTGCGCTACGCCCTGCCGGCCGACGACGCCTCCGGGCTGCCGCTCACCGACGCGCTGGGCGAGCTGCTGGCCGCCGACGAGGAGTCCGTCACGGTGCGGACCCGCCGAGGGGACGTGCTGATCGGCGCCGGCGGGATCCGGGCCGCCCGGGTGGTCCCGCCCGCGCCGCCGCGGCGCCGGCCCCGGGGGGCCTGAGCACCGGGCTCCGCCCAGGCGGGCGCCGGGGGGGCTCAGCCCGCGCCGGTCCTGCGCCGCCGGGCGCGCAGCCACCGGGCCGTGACGAGCACGGACAGCAGGGTCGTCGCGAAGACCAGCCCGAACCAGGCCAGCCCCAGGATCCCCACGGGCGTGCCGGGGTCCGTCACGACGATCACGGAACCGTCCCCGCCGTAGGCGAAGAGCCAGGAGACGAGGTAGCCGGTCAGCCCCGGCACGGCGGCGGCCCACACGCGGCGGGTCGCGGTGCCGACCCACAGGGACACGCTGAGCAGCAGGGCGGTCGCGAAGAGCAGCCCCCACGGGAGCCACCACCCGGCGGGCGCGTACCAGACGGCGCTGTGCAGCACCGTGGCCACGGACGCCGCCACGGCCCCGGCCGCGACGGACGTCACGAGGGCCGAGAGCACGGATGCCCGGGCGCGACCGGGCGTCTCCTCCTCCGCGGCGACCGCGTCCGGGTCCCCGGCGAGCAGCCGGTAGGTCTCGAGGGCGCTGAAGGGCTGCCACACCCCGTTCGAGAGGGCGAAGCGCGAGCCGTCCCCGGAGAGCACCAGCTGGGTGGCGTGGGCGGCCATGGCGGCCCGCTTGCGCCCGGCGGAGCCGTGCACCGCGGCCTGCGGCCGCGGGTCCTCGGACCGCGCCTCGCCCTCGACGGCCCACACGAGGGGGGTGTGCCAGGGGTCGACGGGCTCCCCGTCGGCGTCCGCGCCCGGACGGGCGGCCAGCTCGGCGCC
>NZ_PDDL01000154.1:0-5996 GCF_020833785.1 Kocuria sp. CCUG 69068 | reverse complement strand
CCTCCGGCCCGCCGGGAGCGCCCCGGGCGCTGCGGACACGGGCCACGGCGCGGACACCGCGACCGCGCCGGCCGACGTCGCGGTGGACGGCACCGGAGACCGCGCGGCGCCCGGAGAGGTCACCACGGTGGTGCTCTCCTCACCGCTGCACGAGGCCCGCTGGATCGCGCACCAGGTCCTGGAGCGCCACCTGGTGCACGGCGTCCCACTGGCGGACATGGCCGTGGTCGTGCGCAACGGCCGCTACCTGGAGGGGCTCGAGCGCCAGCTCTCCGCCCTCGGGGTGCCCGTCAGCACCTCCGCCGCGGAGACGCCGGTGCGCGACGAGCCCGCGGTGCGCCCGCTGCTGGGTGCCCTGCGCATCGTGACCGAGGCCGCCGCGGCGGCCGCGGACCGCGAGGAGGACGCGCACTTCGGCGCCCTCACGGTCCAGGCGGCCGTCGACCTGCTCTCCTCGCGGATCGGCAACGCCTCCCCGATGGACGTCCGCCGGCTCCGCCAGCGGCTCCGGGCGGAGGAGCTCGCCGCGGGGGGTCTGCGCACCAGCGACGACCTGCTCGTGGAGGCCCTCGTGGCCCCCGGGGCGCTCGACGCCGCCGGCGTGCGCTCCGTGCCGGCCCGCCGGATCGCCCGGATGCTCGCGGCCGGGACCCGTGCCCTCCGGGAGGAGGGCGCCACGGCCGAGACCGTCCTGTGGGCGCTGTGGGAGGCGGCCGGGGTCGCCGAGTCCTGGCGGCGCCGGGCACTGGAGGGCGGCCCGGCGGGGGAGCGGGCCGACCGCGACCTCGACGCCGTGGTGGGCCTGTTCGAGTCCGCCGAGCGTTACGTGGACCACCTTCCCGGGGCCGGCCCCGCCCAGTTCCTGGACTACATCGACAACCAGGAGCTGCCCATGGACACCCTGGCCGCCCGCGCCCCGACCGACGAGACGGTCGAGATCATGACGCCCGCCACCGCCGCGGGCCGGCAGTGGCCGGTGGTCTTCGTCGCCGGCGTGCAGGAGGGCGTGTGGCCCAACACCCGCCTGCGCGGGCAGCTGCTCGGCGCGGACCTGCTCACGGACGCGCTCGACCTCGGCGTCGACCAGGCCGCGCGGGTCACCCCGGTCACCCGCATGCGCGAGGTCCGCCACGACGAGCTGCGCTCCTTCTCCGCCGCCGTCTCCCGCAGCTGCGGCACGCTCGTGGTCACGGCGGCCTCCGGCGAGGACGAGCAGCCCTCGGAGTTCCTCGACCTCGTCGACCCCCCGGGCTCGCGGCCCGGGGACGGCGCCCGGGCCGTGGTGGACGCCCCCCGGCCCATGACCCTGCGCGCCCTCGTGGCCGAGCTGCGGCAGTGGGTCCAGCTGCACGAGGAGGACCCCGTGCGCTCGGAGGCCGCGGCCCGGCTGCTCCACCGCATCTCCTCCTCCCCGCGCCCGGTGCCCGGCGCCCACCCCGACACCTGGTGGGGCGCCGCGGAGCTCTCCAGCACGGCGCCCGTCTTCGACGACGGGGTCCCCGTGCCCGTCTCCCCGTCCCGGATCGAGACCATCCACCGGTCCCCGCTCGACTGGTTCGTGGCCGCCTCGCGGGCCGAGGCCGCGACCGACCTCAGCCGCAGCCTCGGCTCACTCGTGCACGCCATCGCCGAGGAGCTGCCGGAGGCGTCGGGCACCGAGCTCGTCGCCGAGCTCGAGCGCCGCTGGCCCACGCTGGGGCTGCCGGAGACCTGGGAGTCCGCGGTCCAGCTCGAACGGGCCCGGCAGATGCTGCGCAAGTTCGCCCAGTACGTCCTGGACGCCCGCAGCAAGCACGGCCGCCGGCTGGCCTCCGTGGAGGGGGCGTTCAGCGTGCTCGTCCAGGGGCGGGCGCGCGACGCCCTGCTCCGGGGCCGCGTGGACCGCCTGGAGCTCGACGAGCAGGGCCGCTACGTCGTCGTCGACCTCAAGACCGGCCGGAACCAGCCCGCCGGGGCGAAGATCGCCGAGCACCCGCAGCTCGCGGCCTACCAGGTGGCGCTCACGGCGGGAGCGGGCACAGCCATGGTCGCGGGTCAGGACGAGACCGTCCTCGAGCTGCCCGGCGGCACCGTGACGGAGCTCTCCGGCGGCGCCCTGCTCGTCCAGCTCGGCACCCGCGCCAAGTCCCCCTCCGTGCAGCAGCAGGACCCCCTCGACCCGGACGCCACGTGGGCGCGGGACCTGATCACCCGGGCCGCGGAGCTCGTGGCCGGGGAACGGTTCACCGCCCGCCACGACCAGGCCGAGGGCGCCTTCAACGGGCACGGGTGCAAGCTGCCGCAGATCTGCCCGCTGTGCGCCGAGGGGCGGCAGGTGAGCGAACCGTGAGGACCGTTCGGACGGATCCCGGCCCCGTCCCACCCGGACAGCAGGAGACGACAGCGCCCATGACCGACGCCCCCGACGACCGCACCCGGCTCGACGCCGCCGAGCACCCCTACGGCGGCGTCGAGCCCCGGTACAGTCCCGAGGAGCTGGCCGAGCTGCTCGGCGGCAACCTCCCCACGGCCCAGCAGTCGGCCGTGATCTCGGCCCCGCTCACCCCCCGGCTGGTGGTCGCGGGCGCGGGCTCGGGCAAGACCGCGACCATGGTCGACCGGGTGGTCTGGCTCGTGGCCAACGGGGTCGTCGCCCCGGACCAGGTCCTCGGCGTGACCTTCACCCGCAAGGCCGCCGGCGAGCTGGGGGAGCGCATGCGCTCCCGGCTCGCCCGGCTGCGCGCCCAGGGGCTCGTCGCTCCGGCCCACGCCGAGGAGGATGACCTCCCGGCCGCTCCCCAGGACCCCACGGTCAGCACCTACCACTCCTACGCCAACACGCTCGTGCGCAACTACGGGCTGCGGATCGGGATCGAGCCGGACACCACGCTGCTGGGCCAGGCCCGGACGTGGCAGCTCGCCGCGCAGACCGTGGAGGCCTGGACCGGGGAGCTGCTCGAGACCATGCCCGCGAAGTCGACCATGGTCGCCGCCGTCCTCGACCTCGCCTCGGCGTGCGCGGAGCACCTCGTGGACCCGGCGGACGTGGAGCGCTTCGCGGCCGAGCTGCTCGGCGCGCTGGCCACGACACCGCCGGGGCGCCGGAAGAAGACCCTGGGCGCCCAGCTGAAGAAGGTCGAGGACAACCAGCGCACCGCGTGGGTCCTCGCCGAGCTCGTGGCCGACTTCGCCCGGCGCAAGCGCGAGGCCCAGGCCATGGACTTCGGCGACCTCCTCTCCGCCGCCGCCCGGCTCGCGGAGCAGGACCCGGCAGCCCGCCGGACCGAGCGGGAGCGACACCGGGTGGTGCTGCTCGACGAGTTCCAGGACACCTCGCACGCCCAGCTGCGGCTCTTCGCCGCGCTCTTCGGGCAGGGGCACTCCGTGATGGCCGTGGGCGACCCCCAGCAGTCGATCTACGGTTTCCGCGGGGCCTCCTCCGGGCAGCTCTTCGGCTTCTACGACTCCTTCCCGGTCGCGCCCGGCCAGGACGGGGAGCCCAGCTTCCTCACCACGGCGTGGCGCAACGACGCGAGCATCCTGGACGTCGCCAACACCATCGCCGCGCCCCTGCGGACCCTGCCGGCGTGGGCGCGCAGCACGTCCTCCCTCGCCGTCCCCGAGCTCACCCCGCGTCCCGGGGCGGGCACCGGCCGGGTGCGGATCAGCCGGTACGCGACCGACGTCGAGGAGGCCGTCGCGCTCGCGGAGCGCGTCCGGGAGCGCCGGGAGCAGCACCGCGGCGACCCGGAGGAGCAGATGCCCACCATGGCGGTGCTCTGCCGCAAGCGCTCCCAGATCGAGCCCGTGCGCCGGGAGCTCGCCGCCCGCGGCATCCCCTACGAGGTCGTGGGCCTGGGCGGGCTGCTCAGCACGCCGGAGGTCTCCGACGTCGTCGCGACCCTCCGGGTGCTGGACGACCCCGGTCGCTCGGACGCGCTCGTGCGGCTGCTCGCGGGGGCCCGCTGGCGGATCGGGGCCCGGGACCTCATGGCCCTCGCCGACTGGGCGTCCCACCTGGAACGCCGCCGCACGGAGGCCGCGCAGGCGGGCCGGGCCGAGGACCTCGAGAGCCCGGTCACCGCGGAGGAGGCCCAGGAGGACGCCCTCGTCGAGCCCGACCTCTCCGACCACGCGTCGCTGATCGAGGCCCTCGAGACCCTCCCGTGGCCGGGCTGGACGTCCGCGCACGCCCGCACCCTGTCCGAGACCGCGCGGGAGCGCCTGATCCGGCTGCGGACGGAGCTGGACCACCTGCGCTCCTTCCTCTCCGACGACCTGCCGAGCCTGCTGCACGAGGTGGAGACGGTGCTCGGCCTCGACGTCGAGGTCGCCGCGCACCCCCACCGCCCCGTCCACCAGGCGCGGCGCAACCTGGACGCGTTCCACGAGGCCGCGCAGTCCTTCACCGCGTTCTCCGCGAGCAGCGACGTCTCGGCGTTCCTCGCGTGGCTCGACGTCACCCTGGCGGAGGAGAACGGGCTCGAGCCCGGCCCCGACCGCACGCGGCACGACGCCGTCCAGCTCGTCACGGTCCACGCCTCCAAGGGCCTCGAGTGGGACCACGTCTACGTCCCGGGACTCAACGCCGGGAACTTCCCGACCGACCGGCCCTCCCGCTGGACCCTCGACACCGGGACCCTGGCCTGGCCGCTGCGCGGTGACGCCCGGTTCCTGCCGCAGTGGGCCGTGGACACGAGCGACCTCAAGGCCCTCGAGGAGTCCCACACGGAGTTCCTGGAGCTCGCCGCCCAGCACGCCGAGGACGAGGAGCGCCGTCTCGCCTACGTGGCCGTGACCCGGGCCCGCGAGGTCCTGGAACTGTCCTGCACCGTGTTCCGGGGCACGGCCGCGAAGGGCCAGGAGCCCTCCGTGTTCGTCGCGGAGCTGGCACCGCTCACCGAGGGCCCCGAGCCGTCCGTCCGCCCGGGCCCCTGGGCCGAGGTCCCGGAGGGGGCCCGCAACCCGGCCGCCGCCACCGTGCTGAGCGCCCCCTGGCCGTACGACCCGTTGGAGGGCCCCGAGGTCACCGAGACCGTGACGGACGAGAACGGGCACAGCGCCGTGCGCGTGAGCCCGCCCCCGCACCGGGGCCGCCGAGCCGTGCTCGAGCGGGCCGCCCGCGCGGTGCGGGAGCGCGGCTTCGAGGACACCGCGGACCTCGACGTCGAGGACCTGCTCGGCGTCGCAGAGCGGGACGGGCTCGCGCCGGACCCGCGCCGGTGGTCCGAGGAGGCGAAGATCCTGCTCGCCCGGCACGAGGACGGCCGGGCCGAGCGGACCGTCCCCATGCCGTCCCACGTCTCGGCCTCGACCCTCGTGGCGCTCGCGCGCGATCCGCTCGAGGTCGTGTCGGGCCTGCGCCGGCCCATGCCGCGCCGGCCCGGCACCGCGGCGCGGCGCGGCACCACCTTCCACGCCTGGATCGAGCAGTACTACGGCAGCTCCGCGATCTTCGACGTCGGGGAGCTGCCCGGGACCGCCGACGACTACGTCGACGCGGCCTACGACCTCCCCGAGCTCGCGGCGACGTTCCGCTCCAGCCCGTGGGCCGACCGCCAGCCGTACGCCGTGGAGTTCCCCCTCGAGACCCCGATCGCCGGGGTCACGGTCCGCGGCCGGGTGGACGCCGTCTTCCGCAACGGCGACGGCACGTGGGAACTGGTCGACTGGAAGACCGGGCGGGCACCCTCCGGCCGGGAGCTGCAGGAGCGGTCGGCGCAGCTGGCCGTGTACCGGCTCGCGTGGTCCCGGCTGCGGGCCGTCCCGCTCGAGGAGGTCACCGCCGCGTTCTACTACGTGGCCGAGGACCGGGTCGTCCGTCCGCACGACCTGTCCGGGGCCGAGGAGCTCGAGGCGGTGGTCCGGGAGGCCTACGACGTGGTGCTGCGCCCCTGAGCGGGGCCGCCGCCCGGTCCCGTCGGCGGCGTCCGGCCGGAGGGGGCCTCGGGGCCGCCGGCCGGGGCGGTGTCCCCGGGCGCGCGGTCCGGGGCCGCGTCCTGGGAGGCGTCGTCCTG
>NZ_PDDL01000153.1:0-5977 GCF_020833785.1 Kocuria sp. CCUG 69068 | reverse complement strand
GCACGTCCCCGGCGTCCAGCAGCATCCCGGCGTCCACGTCCTCCAGCAGGCGGCGGACCCCGCGCGGCCCCACGAGGTCGACGAGCAGCGCGGTCGGGGCGCCGGCGCGGCGCACCACGGCGCCGACGTCGATCCCGTCGGCCGCGGCCTGGGCGAGCACCTCCGTGCCGGCGGAGTCGGTGCCCACGACCCCCACCAGGGCGACCTCGGCGCCGAGCTGGCGGCACGCCACGGCCTGGTTCGCGCCCTTGCCGCCGAGCAGCTCCTGCCGCTCGAGCACGTCGGCGGAACCGCCCTCCGCCGGCAGCTCCGCCACGGTCAGCACGAGATCCCGTCCCACCTGTCCGACCACCACGACACCGGACATCCGGCACTCCTTCCTCCGAGCGGCTCCGCTCGCGAGCCTAGAGCACTCCGGCCGCGGAACCGACGGCGGTCGGGCGGTGCGGGGCGACCCGGCAGCGGGGGCGGAGCCCCGCCGCCGACCGCGGCGCATACACTGCACGGGACGTCGAGTGCTCCGGTCCCCGGGGCCGACCGCGAAGGAGCGCCGGAGTTGAACGACCTGCACACCCTGCCCAAGGCGGAGCTGCACCTGCACATCGAGGGCACCCTCGAGCCCGAGCTCGCGTTCGCGCTCGCCGCCAAGAACGGGGTGGAGCTGCCCTACGGCTCCGTCGAGGAGCTGCGGCGGCAGTACGACTTCGAGGACCTGTCCTCGTTCCTCGCGCTCTACTACGCCACGATGGCGGTGCTGCGCGACGCCTCCGACTTCGAGGCGCTGACCCGGGCCTACCTCGAGCGCGCGGCGGCGCAGGGCCTGCGGCACGTCGACGTCTTCTTCGACCCGCAGGCGCACACCGCCCGGGGCGTGCCGCTCGGGACGGTGGTCGACGGCATCCGCGCCGCCCTCGACGCCGCCCGGGCCGAGCACGGCCTGACCAGCACGCTGCTGCTGTGCTTCCTGCGGGACCGGCCCGCCGCGGAGGCCGTCGAGCTCTTCGACTCCCTCGGGGACCAGCTGCCGCGCATCGACGGGATCGGCCTCGACTCGGCCGAGGTCGGCCATCCCCCGGCGCTCTTCGAGGAGGTCTACGCGCGGGCGCGGGCGGCCGGACTGCACGTCGTCGCCCACGCGGGGGAGGAGGCGGGTCCCGAGTACGTCCGGGAGGCCCTCGACGTGCTGCGCGTGGAGCGGGTGGACCACGGCATCCAGTGCCTGAGCGACCCGGAGCTCGTGGACCGCCTCGTCGCGGAGCGGGTCCCGCTCACCGTGTGCCCGCTGTCCAACGTGCGGCTGCGCGTGGTCGACACGCTCGCCGACCACCCGGTCCTGGACATGCTCGAGCGCGGACTGCTGGTCACGGTCAACTCCGACGACCCGGCCTACTTCGGCGGCTACGTGGGGGACGTCTTCCAGGACCTGCGCGACGCGCTGGGACTGACCGACGAGCAGGCCGTCGCACTGGCCCGCAACTCGGTGGACGCGTCCTTCGCGGGGACGGAGCGCAAGCGGGCGATCCACGCCGAGATCACCGCGTGGGAGGGCCGCTGAGCGGCCGACACCCGCGAGGTCCCGCACCCTCGGGCCACGGGGACGTCTGTGCCATAATCGAGCCGACCGCACCCGCCGGACCAGGAGCCACCCCATGAGCAACATCCCCGCCGACCTGTCCTACACGGCCGAGCACGAGTGGATCGCGGGCCCCGACGCCGACGGCGCGGTGCGCATCGGGATCACCGACCACGCGCAGGGCGAGCTGGGCGACGTCGTGTTCGTCCAGCTGCCCGAGGTGGGGGAGAGCGTCGAGGCGGGCGCCGCCGTGGGCGAGATCGAGTCCACCAAGTCCGTGAGCGACATCTTCGCCCCCGTCTCCGGTGAGGTCACCGCGGTCAACGAGGCGCTCGAGGCCGAGCCCGGGACGGTGAACTCCGCCCCCTACGCGGAGGGCTGGCTGTTCGAGGTCCGCCCCTCCGGCGAGGACTACCGCTCCGGGCTGCTCGACGCCGAGGGGTACGCCGCCCAGCTCGACTGACCCGCGCAGGACCCGACCACGCGCGAGCCGGGACGTGTCCCGGCCGCCCCTCCGTGTCTCCACCACCCGGTACACTGACAAGCAACCGGGTGGCTCCGGCCGGTCGCCCGGGAACCGCCGGGACAGGAGGTCGCGGGGCAGGGGTCCCACAGGACCCGTCCACCAACACGTCACCAGTCGAGGGAAGAGATGTCCAGAACCCAGAACGGCTCGAACGCACCCCAGGGGGAGCCGGAGACCACGTCGATCCAGATCGTGGCCGAGGTCCTCTCGCACGCGGCTTCGCACAAGCTCTCCCCCGAGGAGAGCTCAGCGGTCTCCGCGCTCCCGCCGCGCAGCGCACTGCTCGTGGCCCACGACAGCGGCGGCTCCGGGTCACGCTTCCTGCTGGACCGGGACGAGGTCCCCGCCGGCCGCCACCCGTCCTCCGAGATCTTCCTGGACGACGTCACCGTCTCGCGCCGGCACGCGCGGTTCGTCCGGCGCGGCGACTCCTTCGAGATCATCGACTCCGGATCCCTGAACGGCACCTACGTCAACGGCGACCGCGTGGACAGCGCGCAGCTGGACAACGGCGACGAGGTCCAGATCGGGAAGTTCCGGTTCACGTTCTACCGTTCGCTGCGCTCGCAGTCGGACCAGTAGAAGGGAGCCATGACCGACCCCGCGGAGACCGATCCCCACCGGGACGACGTCCAGCACGAGGCCCGGGTGGGCATCAGCGCCGTGCTCAAGGAGCTCGGCGAGGACCACCCCGGCATCACCGCCTCGAAGCTGCGCTTCCTGGAGGACAAGGGCCTGGTCCACCCGGCGCGCACCGCGTCCGGCTACCGCAAATTCTCGCGCGCGGACGTGGACCGGCTGCGCCGGATCCTGGAGCTCCAGCGCGACCGCTACCTCCCGCTGAAGGTGATCCGGGAGCGGCTGGACGCCGACGAGGACGCCCGCGCCGACGACGCCCGGCGCACCGCGGAGCCCGCCGATCCGGTCACCGCCCCCCTGCCGGTCGTCAGCGCGCCGCGCACCTACAACCTGCGGGAGCTCGCCGCCCGCACGGGCGCCGGCATCCCGCTCGTCCGGGAGCTCGTGAGCTACGGGCTGATCCGGGAGCAGAACGGGGCCTTCGACGACCACGCCCTCGCCATCACCCGGGCGGCCCTCGCGCTGACGGCCCACGGTCTGGAACCGCGCCACCTGCGCCCCTTCAAGGCCGCCGCGGACCGGGAACTGGGCCTCGTGGAGCGCGCCGTCGCGCCCCTCACCTCCCGCCGGGACGCCGCCTCGAGGGCACGCGCGGTCGAGCGCGCCCAGGAGATCTCGGGCCTGTGCCTCACCATCCACACCTCGCTCGTGCGCTCGGAGATCGCCGCGCTCCAGGAGCGCGCCGCGGTGGAGGGCTGACGTGGCCGTGCACCAGGTCCTGATGGAGATCGCGGGCGTCCGCATGGACGTGCCGTCGGCGCAGCCCGTCGTCGTCCTCCGCGAGGTCGAGGGCGGACGGCACCTGCCGATCTGGATCGGCACGAACGAGGCGACGTCCATCGTCTTCGCCGTGCAGGGGATCGAGCCGCCCCGGCCCCTGACGCACGACCTCGTGCTGTCGGTGGCCACCGCGTTCGGGCGCACGCTCACCCGGGTGCGGATCCACACGGTGGAGGAGGGGGTCTTCCACGCCGCGCTCGAGTTCTCGGACGGCACGGTCGTCGACTCCCGCGCCTCGGACGCGATCGCCCTGGCCGCCCGCACCGACTGCCCCATCCTGTGCACCGAGACCGTCCTCGACGAAGCCGGTCTCGTGATGAGCGGGGACGGGGAGCTGCGGGAGCCGTCCCCCCGCGCGGGGGAGGGAGAGCCGCAGCTGCCCCCGGAGACGCAGGTCGAGCAGTTCCGCGACTTCCTCGACAACGTCGACCCCGAGGACTTCTGAGCCGTCCCCGTCCGCCCGACACGGGGTCCGGGCCCCTGATGTCTTTGACCCCGTCCCCGGGGAGGTCTACCGTCATAAGGTGTACTCGAGGTGTTCCCGGGGGGATCCGGACGTCTCTGTGAGACCATCCACTCCCGGCGCCGCGAGCACCGGGTCCACGAGCGAGGAGGCGGCGTGAGCGAACGCGAGCAGCCCGGCGGCCCTCCGGCGCACGGCACCCAGGGCGTCCTCTTCGACGACTCCGTGATCCGGGACGAGTCCGTCGGCTACCGCGGCCCCACCGCCTGCAAGGCCGCGGGCATCACCTACCGGCAGCTCGACTACTGGGCGCGGACCGGTCTCGTGGAGCCCACCGTGCGCGGCGCCTCCGGGTCCGGCACGCAGCGGCTCTACAGCTTCCGCGACATCCTCGTCCTGAAGATCGTCAAGCGGCTCCTGGACACCGGCGTCTCCCTGCAGCAGATCCGCACCGCCGTGGGGGCGCTGCGCGCCCAGGGCGTGGAGGACCTGGCCCGGCTCACCATGATGAGCGACGGCGCCAGCGTCTACGCGTGCACGTCCCCCCACGAGGTCATCGACCTGGTGCAGGGCGGACAGGGCGTCTTCGGGATCGCCGTGGGCCGGGTGTGGCGCGAGGTCGAGGGGACCCTCGCGGCGCTCCCCGGGGAGCACACCGGAGCGGACCGCGCCCCCGCCCAGGAGCCGCTGCCCGGGGACGAGCTCTCCGAGCGCCGGGCCCGCCGGCAGAGCGCGGGCTGAGCCGGGCGGCTCAGGACGAGCCGTCGATCAGGCCCTGCAGGATCGCCGTGTACCGCCCGGAGATGTCCTGGGCCTCCGCTCCCGGCCAGCGGTGGATCGGCCAGGCCGCGCCCTGCGCCTGCTGCCAGACGGGCAGGTCCGGGATCACCGGGCTGACCAGCAGGGGGCCGAACAGCTCCTGCAGCTCGTCCAGGCGGTGCCGGTGCTCCACCGACGAGTGCTGGACCTTGTTGACCACCACCCCGGCAGCCGGCACGGCCCACGTGCGGCTCTGCTCGAACTGGGCGATCGCCGTCATCGTGCGCTTGGTGCCCGCCACCGAGAACAGCGAGGGCTCCGCCACCGAGAGCACCTTGTCGCTGGCGGCCCACGCCGTGCGGGTCAGCGCGCTCAGGGTGGGCGGGCAGTCGACCAGCACCAGGTCGTACCCCTGGGCGCCGGAGAGCGCGCGCTCCAGCCGGCCGAGGTCCTTCTCCCGGTACTCGGAGCGGTCGAGGTGGGACGAGCGGGCCGAGCCCGGGGCGACGTCGAGGGCCCTGCTGTCCAGGCCGGCCCGCACCGCCCAGGCCGAGGCCACG
Organism: Kocuria sp. CCUG 69068; assembly: GCF_020833785.1. Classification (NCBI taxonomy): domain Bacteria; kingdom Bacillati; phylum Actinomycetota; class Actinomycetes; order Micrococcales; family Micrococcaceae; genus Kocuria; species Kocuria sp. CCUG 69068. Next base: position 677 of record NZ_PDDL01000153.1, on the reverse strand, counting down.
ACCACGCGCTCGAGCGCTCCCCGGCGCGGCCTGCGCAGCACCTCTCCGATGTCGTGACCGCGCTCCGGGTGCACGCCCAGTCCGGTCGTGGCGTCGGCGTGCGGGTCGAGGTCCACCACCAGCGTGGGCACTCCCGCCTGCAGGGCCGCCGAGGCGATCCCCAGGGTCACGGAGGACTTGCCGACACCGCCCTTGAGGCTGCTGACGCTGACGATCTGCACGGAGGGGACACCCTTCGCTCGCGGGGAAACGGGAGGAGCGGCTCCTCGGGTCCGGGATCGGGGGCCGCGGCGAGGAGACGGCTGCGCCCATCGTAGCCGGGCGGGCGCGCTCCGCCCCGCTCCGGCGCGGAGCCGCCCGCGGCCGCCCCGCCCCCGCGCCGCCGCCGTGTACGCTGACCACGACGTCGCTCTGTGACAGCAGTCACAGTGTGCCCCGGGGTGGCGTGGTTCACTGGTCAGGACCGCCCGCGGACGGCCATGCTGACCGTGTGCGCGACGTTGTCCGACCTTCGACGAATCAGTGCCCGGGTGTCCGCCGAACGGCCCCGGGTGCGGAACGGGTGTTGATGTTCTCCAAGATCCTGGTGGCCAATCGCGGCGAGATCGCGATCCGTGCTTTCCGTGCCGCCTACGAGCTGGGCGCCAAGACGGTGGCGGTGTTCCCGTACGAGGACC
>NZ_PDDL01000152.1:0-6059 GCF_020833785.1 Kocuria sp. CCUG 69068 | reverse complement strand
CGCTCTTCCGATCTGACCCGTGCTCGCGCAGGGCCCGCCGCAGACCGGGGGCGACGGCGTCGACGTCGAGGTCGTCGGGGTGGGCGGAGTGCACGCCCGTGGCGAACGGCGCGACGAGCCGGTCCAGCACCCGCTCCCCCATCCGCGCCCGGACGAGGCCGCCGAGGGAGCGCTCGGTCATGCCGACGAAGGCCGGCAGCCGGCGGTCGAGGCTCGCGCGCAGCATGCCGGCACGGCCGAGGGCCGCCCGCAGCCGGGGGGCGGTCGGGTCGGCGGGGATGCCCAGGATCCCGGAGTCGGGGGCGGGCACGGCGCCCTCCGGCAGGAACAGCCACGAGCCGGAGCGGTTGGGGTGCACCACGCGCTCGCCGAGGCCGAGCTCGTCCAGGAGGTCGGGGACCGCCCGGGAGCGGGTCGCGAAGGACTCGGCGCCCGAGTCGAGGACGAGGCCCGCCACCTGGTGGGCGCCGACGGCTCCCCCGAGGTGGTCCTCGGCCTCGACCAGGGTGACGCGCAGCCCGCGGGCCGCCAGGTCGCGGGCGGCCACGAGCCCGGAGACGCCGCCGCCCACCACGAGGGCGGATCGGGGCGGGGTCCGGCGGGCGGGCCGGCCGTCCCGCTCCGCGCTCACGGCCTGCCGCCGCGAGGGGTCTGCTCCAGCGGCTGGTCGTGGACGAAGGACACGAGGTCCGTCAGCACCTGCGGGTCGGTGCCCGGCGGGACGCCGTGGCCGAGGTTCACCACGTGCCCGGGCGCCGTGGCCCCGCCGGCCAGCACCTCGCGCACGTGCTCGGCGAGCACGGGCCAGGGGGCGGTGAGCAGGGCCGGGTCGATGTTGCCCTGCAGCACGGTGGACCCGCCGAGCCGCCGGTTGGCCTCGGCCAGCGGGATCCGGTAGTCCACGCCCACCGCGTCCGCGCCGGCGTCCCGCATCGCGGCGAGCAGCTCACCGGTGCCGGTGCCGAAGTGGATCCGGGGCACGGCGAGGTCCTCGACGGCGCGCAGCGCGGCCGCCGAGTGCTCCACCACGTGCGCGGAGTAGTCGGCCAGGGACAGGGAGCCCGCCCAGGAGTCGAAGAGCTGCACGGCGGAGGCGCCGGCCTCGACCTGGGCGCGCAGGAACGCCCCGGACGTCCGGGCCGCCCACTCGGCGAGCGCCCGCCAGGCCGCCGGGTCGGCGTGCATCATCGTGCGCGGCAGCAGGTGGTCCCGGGAGGGCCCGCCCTCGACCATGTAGGCGGCCACGGTGAACGGCGCCCCGGCGAAGCCGATGAGCGGGGTCGCCCCGAGCTCCGCGACGGTGCGGGCGACGGCCTCGCGGATCGGGTCGAGGGAGCCCTCGGTGAGCTCGGGCAGGGCGGCGACGTCGGCGGCCGTGCGCACGGGGCGCTCCAGGACGGGACCGCGGCCCGGGACGATCTCGACGTCCACGCCGGCCACGCGCATGGGCACGACGATGTCGGAGAAGAAGATGGCGGCGTCGACGTCGTGCCGGCGCACCGGCTGGAGCGTGATCTCGGCGGCCATCGCGGGGTCCAGGCAGGCGTCGAGCATGGCGGTGCCCTGGCGCAGGGACCGGTACTCCGGCAGCGACCGGCCCGCCTGCCGCATGAACCACACCGGGCGGCGGCCGGGCGCGCGGCCCGTGAGGGCCTGCAGCAGCGGGGCATCCAGTGTGCCGGCGGCCCGCAGCGGATGGCCCTGCGGCAGCGCCCCGAGCGATCCGGTCAGGCGCCGGAACGCCGCCGAGGAGTGGGTGCCGCCCGTGGGGTGCCCGGGAACGGCTGCGGTCGACGTGTCCGGCGTGCTCGCCGTCTCAGGGGTGGTAGGCATAGTGCTCCCATTGTGCCAAGGAACACCGACGTCGTTTACCGACGCAGCGTCACCGGGGTCCGGGAGGGGCCGGTCGGTGACGGACGTGAGCGGCCTCTCGGACGTCACTGAGGCGCGGATCCGCGGTGACCGTCTAGTATGAATGCACTGTGGTCCTCTTCGCTCTCGTCGCCTCCCATCAGAACGTCGATCTGAACACCGTTGCGCGTCTCAGCACCGGTGCGCTCGGGCTGTCCGAGGAGATGGTCCGCAGCGGCCCCCTCCGGGGCGCCGTGACCCTCTCGACGTGCAACCGGCTCGAGATCTACGGGGAGCTCGAGGACACGCCGGGCGTCCCGTCCGGGGCGGCGCTGGACCGGGTCCTGGCCGAGCTCGCCGAGCAGATCGGCTCCCGCGCCGGGCTCGACCCCGAGTTCGTGGCCGACTCCCTGCGGGCCTTCACCGACTCCGGCGCCGCACGCCACCTCTTCACCGTGGTCTCCGGGCTGGAGTCCGCCGTGGTGGGCGAGCGCGAGATCACCGGGCAGGTCCGGCGCGCCCTCAACGACGCCCAGCAGGCGGGGACGGTCTCCGGCAAGCTCCAGCGGCTGTTCGAGGCGGCCGCCCGCACCGCCCGCAAGGTGGGCACGCAGACCGCCCTGGGCGAGCGCGGCCGCTCCATCGTCTCCGTGGCCCTGGACCTCGCCGACGACGTCACGTCCGGCACCTGGACGTCGCGCCGGGCCCTCGTGTTCGGCACGGGCGCCTACGCAGGGGCGACCATGGCGGCCCTGCGCGACCGCGGCTGCGCGGACATCGAGGTGTACTCGGCGTCGGGCCGGGCGGAGCAGTTCACCGAGAACCGCGGCGGCACCCCGGTGGGGACCGCGGAGCTGGCCGCGGCCCTGGAGCGCGCCGACGTCGTGATCGGCTGCAGCGGCGGCTCCGCCCCCATGGGCGCCGCCGCGTTCCCCGCCGGGTCCCGCACCGTGGTCGACCTGGCTCTGACCCGCGACTTCGACCCCGCCGTGGCGGACCTGCCCGGCGTCGAGCTCATCACCCTCGAGTCGGTGCGCGTGGCCGCCCCGGACGAGACCCGGGAGTCCGTCGACGCCGCGAGCGGGATCGTCGAGCGCGCCGCCCAGGAGTTCGCCGCGAGCCAGGAGGCCCGGGACATGGACGCCGCGATCGTCGCCCTGCGCAAGCACACCATGGCCGTCCTGGACGCCGAGCTCGAGAAGGTCACCTCCCACCACGGATGCACGGCCGCCCAGGAGCAGATCGAGCTCGCGATGCGGCGCATGGTCCGCTCCCTGCTGCACACCCCCACCGTCCGCGCGCGCGAGCTCGCCGCGCAGGGCCGGCAGGACGAGTACATCACCGGTCTGGCGGCGCTGTACGGCATCGAGGTCCCCGCGCCCGCCGCGGAGGAGAGCGCACCACCGGCGGCCGGGGCGCCGCCGGAAGCCGCCACCCGGTCCCAGGCCGCGGGGTAGGGCAGCATTCGTTCGGCCGGCGCCGCCGACCGGTTGAGGAGGAACGGTTCATGACTGAGACCAGGAGAGGCCGCCCGGCGCGCCTCCCGCGCGAGGCCCGCCGGCGGCAGCTGCTCGAGACGGCGCTGACCGTGTTCTCCTCGAACGGCTACCACGGGTCGTCCATGGACGACATCGCCGACGCCGCCCAGGTGAGCAAGCCCGTCCTCTACCAGCACTTCCCCGGCAAGCGCGAGCTGTACCTCGCCCTCGTGGACCACTACCTGCAGGAGCTCTCGCTCGGGCTCGTCACGGCGCTGCAGGGCAGCGACGTGAACCGCGAGCGGGTCGAGTCCATGCTGGACGTCTACTTCGGCTTCGTCGAGGCCAATCCGGAGGCCCACCGGCTGATCTTCGAGTCCGACCTGCTGGCGGACCCGGAGGTCGCGGAGCGCTTCGAGAGCTTCCACCTCGCCGTGGCGGACTCGATCGCCGGGGTCCTCGGGCCCAACGCGGGGCTGAGCCACCCGCACGCCGTGCTCGTCTCCCGCTCCCTCACCGGCATGGCGCAGACCGCCGCGGTGCACTGGATCCGCAACCCGGGCACCGGCGGCCGGGCCGAGGCCCAGCGCCAGATCTTCCGTTTAGCTTGGGGCGGAATCTCGATCATCGACGAGGACTGGCAGTAGCGCCCTCCTAGACTGGCCGGGACGCATCCCGCAGCCCCGACCAGGAGGAACCATGGAAATCAAGATCGGTGTTCAGCACGTCGCCCGGGAGATCGTCGTCGACTCCGCGCTCGAGGCGCCGGAGGCCGTGGAGCTGATCACCGCGGCCATGTCCTCCGGGTCCCCCCTGACCCTGACGGACACCAAGGGCAACGTGACGGTCGTCCCCGCGGGCGTCATCGGCTACGCCGCCGTCGGCGCGGAGCAGAAGCGGGCGGTCGGCTTCACCCCCTTCGCCCAGGACGGCTGAGACCCCCTCCGCCCGGCACGGCGGACCCGGCCCGGCGACCGCACGGAGCGTGCGCGGTCGTCGGGCTACACTGTTGAGTGCACTGGATGACCGGTCGTACCCGCGATCCCACGAACGACAGACACCTACTCGCCCCCGCTCCCCGCGAACAGGCCCCCCACGGCGGCCTCGCGCAGGACCGGACCCGGGCGCCACGCTCCCGTGGCCCGCGCGGTCGAGGCGGCGCACGCTCACGATCGGCTTCCACCCAACGCACGCCCCCCCGGCGCCCGCCAGCACGGCGGCCCGGAGGCCGGACCCCGAGGTCCCCTCCCTTCAGCGGGCGTGCCCGAGTCGTAAGGAAACCGACCGTGACCGACCACATCACCGACACCGCACCGGACGCCGCCGCGCCCGACGACGGGACCGTCCTCGACGGCACCCCCGAGGTCGTCGTCGAGACCACCGAGCACCCCGAGCCGCTGCCCCAGGACTTCGCCGAGTTCGGGGTGCGCCAGGACATCGTGGACTCCCTCGCCGCCGAGGGCATCGTCCACCCCTTCCCCATCCAGGCCATGACCCTGCCGGTGGCACTGTCCGGGCAGGACATCATCGGGCAGGCCAAGACCGGCACGGGCAAGACCCTCGGCTTCGGCATCCCCGTGGTCCAGCGCGTCGTGGGCCGCGGCGACGCGGGGTGGGACCAGCTGAAGAAGCCGGGCGCCCCGCAGGCGCTCATCGTGGTGCCCACCCGCGAGCTCGCCGTCCAGGTCGGCCACGACCTGGCCACCGCCGCGCGGACCCGCGACGCCCGGGTGGCCACCATCTACGGCGGCCGCGCCTACGAGCCCCAGATCGAGCAGCTGCAGGCGGGCGTCGAGGTCGTCGTCGGCACCCCCGGCCGGCTCATCGACCTCAACCGGCAGCGCCACCTCGACCTGTCCGCGGTGCGGGCCGTGGTGCTCGACGAGGCCGACGAGATGCTCGACCTCGGCTTCCTGCCCGACGTCGAGAAGCTGCTCTCGGCCGTGCCCGAGGTCCGGCAGACGATGCTCTTCTCCGCGACGATGCCCGGGCCCGTGGTGGCCATGGCCCGCCGCTACATGACCAAGCCCATGCACATCCGGGCCGCCGCGCCGGACGAGGGCGCCACCAAGAAGGACATCCGCCAGGTGGTCTACCGGGCGCACCACCTCGACAAGGACGAGGTCGTGGCCCGGATCCTGCAGGCCGAGGGCCGGGGGCGCACGATCGTGTTCACCAAGACCAAGCGGGCCGCGGCCAAGCTCGCGGACGAGCTGATCACCCGCGGCTTCGCCGCCGCCCCGCTGCACGGCGACCTGGGGCAGGGCGCCCGCGAGCAGGCGCTGCGCGCGTTCCGCAACAACAAGGTCGACGTGCTCGTGGCCACGGACGTCGCCGCCCGCGGCATCGACGTCGAGGACGTCACGCACGTCATCAACTTCCAGTGCCCCGAGGACGAGAAGACCTACCTGCACCGCACCGGCCGCACCGGCCGCGCGGGCAACAAGGGCACGGCCGTGACGTTCGTGGACTGGGACGACATCCCGCGCTGGCGGCTGATCGACAAGGCCCTGGAGCTCGGCATCCCCGAGCCCCGCGAGACCTACTCCTCCTCCGAGCACCTGTACGAGGAGCTGAGCATCCCGAAGGGCACCAAGGGCCGGCTCCCCCGCTCCAGGCGCACCCACGAGGGGCTCGGCGCCGAGGTCCTCGAGGACCTCGGCGAGCCCGGCGGGCGCAAGAGCGGCCCGCGCGGCGAGGGCCGGGACGGGCGCTCGCGCGACCGCGGCG
>NZ_PDDL01000151.1:2448-6142 GCF_020833785.1 Kocuria sp. CCUG 69068 | reverse complement strand
CGCGCGGCCCGCACCCTCGTGGACCTCTCCCCCAACGTCATGTACCCGGAGGCCGTGGCGGACTACGCCCGCCGGGCCGCCAGGGGCACCAAGGTCTCCGTGACCGTGCTCGCCGAGAAGGAGCTCGCCAAGGGCGGCTACGGGGGGCTCCTGGGGGTGGGACAGGGCTCCGTGCACGGCCCGCGCCTCGTCAAGCTGGAGTACGCCCCGGCGCGCGCCGCGAAGCACTACGCCTACGTGGGCAAGGGCATCACCTTCGACTCCGGCGGCCTCTCCCTCAAGCCCCCGGCCTCGATGATGACCATGAAGTCGGACATGGCCGGCGCCGCCGCCGTGCTCGCGACCGTCCTCACCGCCGCCGAGCTGGGCCTGCCCGTGAAGGTCACGGGGTGGCTGTGCCTGGCCGAGAACCTGCCCTCGTCGACCGCCACCCGCCCCGGCGACGTCATCACCATCCGCGGCGGCCGCACCGTCGAGGTGCTCAACACCGACGCCGAGGGGCGCCTGGTGCTGGCCGACGGTCTCGTGGCCGCGTGCGAGGAGGCCCCGGACGCCGTCGTCGACATCGCCACGCTGACCGGCGCGCAGATGGTGGCCCTCGGCGCACGGACGTTCGGGATCATGGGCGACGAGACGGTGCGCACCGCCGTGGCCGAGGCCGCCCGCGCCGCCGGCGAGGACGGCTGGCCCATGCCGCTGCCCGAGCACCTGCGCCCGTCCCTGGACTCCAAGGTCGCCGACCTCAAGAACATCGGGGACAAGAACGGCGGGATGCTCGTCGCCGGGATCTTCCTGCGCGAGTTCGTCGGCGGCACCGACGGGGCACGGGTGCCCTGGGCGCACGTGGACATCGCCGGCCCCTCCTTCAACGAGGGATCGCCCTACGGCTACACCCCGGCGGAGGGCACCGGCGCGGGCGTGCGCACGCTCGTGCGGCTGCTCGAGGACGCGGCCGCCGACCGCGGCTGAGGTCCCGCGACACCCCTGCGCCGGAGGGAGCGCCCGCCTGGTCGCTCCCTCCGGCGTAGGGCTAAGGTATGTACGAAACGAACCCGTCACGGGACGGGTGCGACCCACCCGGAACGACGTCAACGCGCAAGGGAGCCAAACACGTGGCCGACAACGAATTCGACATCCTCGTCCTCGGCGGAGGGAGTGCCGGCTACGCCGCCGCGCTGCGGGCCGTCCAGCTCGGCTTCACCGTGGCGCTGGTGGAGAAGAACAAGCTCGGGGGCACGTGCCTCCACTGGGGGTGCATCCCGACCAAGGCGTACCTGCACTCCGCCGAGCTGGCCGAGGACGCCCGCGAGAGCTCCAAGTACGGCATCCACACCACGCTGGACTCCATCGACATGGCGGCCGTGCGGGAGTACAAGGACAAGATCGTCGCCGGCAAGTTCAAGGGCCTCACGGGTCTGATGAAGATGCGCAAGATCAAGGTCATCGAGGGCGTCGGCAAGCTCACGGGCGAGAACACCGTCGAGGTCGACGGCACCACCTACACCGGCAAGCACATCGTGCTGGCCTCCGGCTCGATCTCCAAGACCCTGGGCGTCGAGATCGGCGGACGGATCATGACCTCCACCGAGGCGCTGGAGATCGACTTCGTGCCCAAGAGCGCCATCGTCCTCGGCGGCGGCGTGATCGGCTGCGAGTTCGCCTCCATGTGGAAGTCCTTCGGCGTGGACGTCACCGTCATCGAGGGCCTCCCCCACCTGGTCGCCAACGAGGACCCCGCGCTCATCAAGATCCTCGAGCGGGAGTTCAAGAAGCGCGGCATCAAGTCCAGCCTCGGGACCTTCTTCGAGAAGGTCGAGCAGGACGACAACGGGGCGAAGGTCACCCTGGCCGACGGCAAGGTCTTCGAGGCCGACATCGTCCTCGTCGCCGTGGGCCGCGGCCCGAACACCGCCGACATGGGCTACGAGGAGCAGGGCATCCCCATGGACCGCGGCTTCGTCACCCCGAACGAGCGCCTGCACACCGGCGTCGGCAACATCTACGCGATCGGCGACATCGTCCCCGGGGTCCAGCTCGCCCACCGCGGCTACCAGCAGGGGCGGTTCGTGGCCGAGGAGATCGCCGGCCTGAACCCGGCCGTCGTCGACGACGTGAACATCCCCAAGGTCACGTTCACCGAGCCGGAGATCGCCTCGGTCGGCTACACCGAGCCGAAGGCGAAGGAGAAGTTCGGCGAGGACAACGTCGAGGTCGCCGAGTACAACCTCGCCGGCAACGGCAAGAGCTCGATCCTGGGCACCGGCGGCATCATCAAGCTGGTGCGCGAGAAGGACGGGCCGATCATCGGCTTCCACGCCATCGGCAAGCGCATCAGCGAGCAGATCGGCGAGGGCCAGCTCATCGTCAACTGGGAGGCCTACCCCGAGGACGTCGCCGCGTTCGTGCACGCGCACCCCACCCAGAACGAGGCCATCGGCGAGGCCGCCATGGCACTCGCGGGCACGCCGCTGCACGGCTGACCGCGTCGAGGCCCCGCCCCTCCCGGGCGGGGCCTCCCCCACTACCCCGGACCCGGGCCCGGCGCCCGGACCGCACCATCGAAGGCACCGAAAGAGAGACGGTCGGACCATGTCAGAAACCGTAAACCTGCCCGCACTGGGCGAATCCGTGACCGAGGGCACCGTGACCCGGTGGCTCAAGCAGGTCGGTGACGAGGTCGCCGTCGACGAGCCCCTGGTCGAGGTCTCCACCGACAAGGTCGACACCGAGATCCCCTCCCCCGTGGCGGGCGTGATCGAGGAGATCCTCGTCGAGGAGGACGAGGACGTCGAGGTCGGCGCGCCGCTGGTCGTCATCGGTGACGGCTCGGGCTCCGGCTCCGGCGGCGGGTCCGGCCAGGACGAGGCCGCCGCGGACACCTCCGCCGAGGAGGCCGAGGACGCGGCGACCGAGGCCGAGACCCCCGAGGCGACCGACGAGGCCGCCGAGCAGAAGTCCTCCGGCCAGGAGTCCTCCGGTCAGGAGCAGGCCCCGCAGGCCGAGGCCCAGCAGACGGGCGAGGGCAGCGAGATCACCCTGCCCGCCCTGGGCGAGTCCGTGACCGAGGGCACCGTGACCCGGTGGCTCAAGCAGGTCGGTGACGAGGTCGCCGTCGACGAGCCGCTGCTGGAGGTCTCCACCGACAAGGTCGACACCGAGGTCCCCTCCCCCGTGGCCGGGACCCTGCTGGAGATCCGGGTGCAGGAGGACGAGGACGCCGAGGTCGGCCAGGTCCTGGCGGTCATCGGCTCCGGCTCCGCCCCGTCCGGGGACAAGCCCGCCGCGAACACCTCCGCCGAGGAGGCCGAGGACGCGGCGACCGAGGCCGAGACCCCCGAGGCGACCGACGAGGCCGCCGAGCAGAAGTCCTCCGGCCAGGAGTCCTCCGGTCAGGAGCAGGCCCCGCAGGCCGAGGCCCAGCAGACGGGCGAGGGCAGCGAGATCACCCTGCCCGCCCTGGGCGAGTCCGTGACCGAGGGCACCGTGACCCGGTGGCTCAAGCAGGTCGGTGACGAGGTCGCCGTCGACGAGCCGCTGCTGGAGGTCTCCACCGACAAGGTCGACACCGAGGTCCCCTCCCCCGTGGCCGGGACCCTGCTGGAGATCCGGGTGCAGGAGGACGAGGACGCCGAGGTCGGCCAGGTCCTGGCGGTCATCGGCTCCGGCTCCGCCCCGTCCGGGGACAAGCCCGCCG
>NZ_PDDL01000151.1:0-2348 GCF_020833785.1 Kocuria sp. CCUG 69068 | reverse complement strand
GAGGTCCCCTCCCCCGTGGCCGGGACCCTGCTGGAGATCCGGGTGCAGGAGGACGAGGACGCCGAGGTCGGCCAGGTCCTGGCGGTCATCGGCTCCGGCTCCGCCCCGTCCGGGGACAAGCCCGCCGAGAAGCCCGCCGCGGACACCTCCGCCGAGGAGAAGCCGGCGAAGCAGTCCTCCGCCGGCGGCGAGGGCTACGAGGGTTCCTCCTCCGGGAAGCAGGAGAAGGCGCCGTCCCGCGACGAGGCCATGGTCGAGACCGACGAGCCCGTGCTGGCCGACACCTCCGGGGACGAGCAGCAGGACGCCGCCCAGCGCGACGGCGCCCGCACCGAGAACGCGGAGGCGCCGACGGGCGACAACTCGTCCTACGTGACCCCGCTGGTGCGCAAGCTCGCCAAGAAGGAGGGCGTGGACCTCTCCGCGCTCACCGGCACCGGTGTGGGCGGCCGGATCCGCAAGCAGGACGTGCTCGCCGCCGCCGAGCAGCAGAAGAGCGCGGCCGCACCGGCCGCCGAGGCCCCGGCCGAGACGGCCGCGGCCGCCCCGGCGAAGGAGGCCGCCCCGGCCGCGCCGAAGGCGGACGCCAAGCGCGGGACCACCGAGAAGGCCCCGCGGATCCGGATGACGATCGCCCAGCGCATGCGCGAGTCGCTGCAGGAGGCCGCTCAGCTGACCCAGGTGACCGAGGTCGACATGACCCGGGTGGCCGTGCTGCGCGGCCGGGCGAAGGCGAAGTTCCAGGAGCGGGAGGGCGCCAAGCTCACCTACCTGCCGTTCTTCGCCAAGGCCGTGGCGGAGGCCCTGCAGGCCCACCCGAAGCTCAACGCCACCTTCAAGGAGGCCGAGAAGGAGATCGTCTACAACGGCTCGGAGAACATCGCCATCGCGGTGGACACCCCGAAGGGCCTGCTGGTGCCGGTCATCAAGAACGCCGGCGACCTCAACCTCGGCGGCCTGGCCAAGCAGATCGCGGACCTCGGCTCCCGGGCCAAGGACGGCAACATCACGCCGGACGACCTCACCGGCGGCACCTTCACGATCACGAACCTCGGGTCGTTCGGAGCCCTGTTCGACACCCCGATCATCAACCAGCCGCAGGTCGCGATCCTCGGCACGGGATCGATCGTGAAGCGCCCCATGGTGGTCTCCGACGCCGACGGCAACGACACCATCGCCATCCGCCAGATGTGCTACCTGTCGCTGACCTACGACCACCGCCTGGTCGACGGCGCGGACGCCGGCCGCTTCCTCCAGGCGCTCAAGGCGCGCCTGGAGGAGGGCCGCTTCGAGTCCGAGGTCGGCCTCTGACCGGCCCCGTGCCGGTCCACGGCCCCCGCTGAGCACCTGCGGAGGGCCGGCGGACGCCGAGAGGGCGTGTTCCTGGTCACAGGGGCACGCCCTCTCGGCGTCCGCCGGCGGCGCTCCGATAGGCTCGACGGCATGACCTTCCTGACCGGACTCCTCGTCTTCCTGCACCTCGTCGGCGCCGCGATCATCGTGGGCACCTGGATCTACACCATGAAGCGACCGACGGTGTCCCCCGGGCAGTTCCACGCCTCGCTGCTGAGCCTGGTGACCGGTCTTCTGCTCGTGGCGGTCCACGAAATGGGCGAGGCTGACGTCAACCACGCCAAGGTCGCCGTGAAGCTGCTGGTCGCCCTCGCCGTGGCGGTCGCCGCCTTCGTGGGCCAGCGGAGGACCAGGCGCGGGGAGACGGTGTCGACCGGTCTCGCCCACGCCGTGGGCGGGCTGGCGCTGATCAACATGGCGGTCGCCACCCTCTGGTGAGCCCCGCCCGCCACCGCACCATCGAGGACCGGACCCCCGGCGCTGCCCGTCAGCCCCGGGGGTCCTGCCGTGCCGGTTCCGATCCGTCCGGCTCCTGCCCGTCCGGCCCCCGTCCGTTCCGCGGCGGCCCGTCCGAGCCGGTTCCCGGCGGGGCCGTCGCCCCCGCCGCAGGTTCCACCTCGGCCAGCCGCCAGCCCTGCTCCCCGTGGACCAGCTCGACGAGGACCGTCTGCACCCATCCGTCCCCGGCCGGCACCACGGACGGGACCGTGCCCGGCCCGCTGCGGTGGCCGTCCACCCGCACCTCGGCCACCAGCACGACCCCGCCCGGCGGCGCGGACCCCGCCGGCCCGTCGCGGACGCTCTCGGCCTCGAGGACGAGGCCGGGAAAACCGCCGTCCGCCCGGGCGATGGTGTCCCGGTCCGCCGCCGCGGCCCGGGCGCCGGGGGCGTACACCTCGTCCAGCAGCCGGGCGTCACCGGTGCGCAGGGCCTCTCCCCGCCGCGCCACCAGCTCTCCCAGCGCCCGCCGGGGGTCCGCGTCCTCGACGGAGTCC
>NZ_PDDL01000150.1:0-6320 GCF_020833785.1 Kocuria sp. CCUG 69068 | reverse complement strand
CTCTGCGGGGCTCAGCCCCGGCCGGCGGCCAGGTGCGCCTGGCGCAGGACCTCGCTGATCCGCGGCTCGGGGACCGCGTCGTGCTCCTCCGCCCAGCCGCGCACCTGGCGCTGACCGAACCAGGTGACCTCGAGCCGGCGGAACACGCCGTGCCACCGGTGCCCGGCCAGGGCCGAGACCGCGAACCCGGCGTCCACGACGAGCCGGCACAGCAGCACGGGGAGGTGGCGCGGCTCCCGGCGGCCCGCGTCCCGCAGGATGGAGCCGGTCGTGGCGCCCTCCCAGGGCTGCAGCACGACCGGCGGCAGCGCCTCCCCGTGGCGCCCGACCCGGGAGACGAACTCGGCCAGGGCGTGCACGGACGTCACCGGGGTGGGCGCGCCGCCGTCGCCGGCCACCGAGCTCAGCGGCGAGGACGCGAAGCGGGCCAGCCGCGCGGTGGTGCGCCGGCCGGAGCCCTGCACCGAGGTCGCGCGCAGCACCGTGATCGCGGGTGCTCCGTCCTCGCCCGCCCAGTCGCGGCGCAGCTTCAGGAGCGCGCTCTCGCCCAGGGCCTTGGAGAAGGAGTAGGGGGAGAACGGCCGGACCGTGGGCGTCTCGTCGAGGACGTCGACGTCGCCCTGGACGGCCGCGGAGCTGACGTGCACGATCCGGCGCACGCTCGTGCGGCGCGCCGCGAGCGCCACGAGCACCGGCAGCAGCGCGTTCGCCCCCACGAGGGACTCCTCGTGCGTCTGGTCCGGGGCCGCCAGGCCCGCCGCGTTGACGACCACGTGGGCACCGGCGAAGGACTCGGCGAGGTAGTCGATGACGGACTCGAGCCGGCCGGCCTGCTGGAGCAGGTGGTGGACCGTGCGCGCCCCGGACCCCAGCCGCGGCGCGGAGACCGGGACCACCGTCTGGCCGTCCGCCTGCAGCCGGGCCACGGTCGCGGAACCCACGAACCCCGTCGCTCCCAGGACTGCCCACGTCGTCGATGTCACGGTGCTTCCTCTCTGCCGGTCGCTTCCGGTCGCCGTCGTCCGGGCCCGGATTCCTGCGCTCATCGTACAGACCGGCCCACCGCCGGGGCGGGGCGACGCGGCCCGCCGGCCCGGCCGTCCGGGCGCCGCTTGCTAGACTCGGCACGTTCCGGCGCCCGCCCGCGGCACCGTGCCGGACCCCGCACCCGTTCCCGCACTGCCCGTCACCGCACAGCCCGTCACCCCCTGGAGGAGCCGCATGCCGTCCGACCCCACGCCCACCCCCACGGTGGCGGTGGCCTGCGTGACCCAGGACCGGCACGCGGACGTCCTCGCGCTCGTCGCCGCGCTGCGGGAGCAGACGGTGCCCGTCGCCTCCCTGTGCCTCGTCGACGCGGGGCGCGAGGCGCTGCCGCGGGAGGTGCTCGAGGAGGCGATCGGCGGCCGATTCGCGCTCGAGCTCGTGCGCTCCCTCGCCAACCTGGGCGGGGCCGGCGGGTTCTCCCTCGCGATCCTGACCGCGCTCGCCACCGGTGCCGACCGGGTGTGGCTCATGGACGACGACGCCCACCCGGAGGGCCCCGACTGCCTCGAGATCCTCCTGCAGGAGGCCGCGCGGCGGGAGCTGTCGGTCGTCTCCCCGCTCGTCGTGGCACCCCAGGACCACGGCGCGCTGGCCTTCTCCTACCGCCTCGAGGGGCGGATGACCCACTCCCGGGCGGACCTGGAGCCGCTCGGCTTCCTGCGCGGCTACGCCACCTTCTTCAACGGCGCCCTGATGGCCGAGCACGTCTTCTTCACGGTCGGGCTGCCGGACCTCAAGCTCTTCCTGCGCGGCGACGAGGTCGACTTCCTGGTGCGGCTGCGCCGCTCCGGGCTGCCCTTCGGCACCACCACCCGCACCGCCGTGGCGCACCCGCCGGGCTGGGACGAGGAGCACGTCGTGGTCCCCGGCCGGCTCAAGGTCGTGGTGCCCGGGACGGAGTTCAAGCGCGAGCACTTCTTCCGCAACCGGGGCTGGACCACGTGGCGGTACAAGCGGGTCGTCCAGCTCGGGGCCGACCTCGTCGGCTACCCCCTCTTCTACCTCCGCCGGCGGGACGTGCGCGGTCTCGCGTCCTGGGCGAGCCGCTACGCCGGCGGGATGCGCGGCCGCGGCTTCGGCGGGCCGCGGTGACCCCGTGAGCCCGCACCCCCCGCTCGAGTTCTCCGTGCTCATGCCCGTCTACCGCGCCGACACCGCGGAGCGGGTGCGCCGGGCGGCCGAGTCGGCCACCGTCGAGCAGCGGCGCCGGCCCGCCGAGCTCGTCGTCGTGCGGGACGGCCCCGTCCCCGCGGCGCTGGAGGCCGAGCTGGACCGCCTGGTGCGCGAGCTCCCCGTGCCCGTGGTGCGGGTCGACCTGGAGCGCAACGAGGGCCTCACCGCGGCGCTCACCGCCGGCCTGGACCGGTGCCGGCACGACGTGGTGGCCCGCGCCGACGCCGACGACGTCTCCTACCCCCGCCGCTTCGCGGTGCAGCTGCCCGTGATCGAGGCCGGGGCCGACCTGGTGGGCTCGTCGATGCACGAGATCGGCGACGACGAGCGGACCCCGATCGCCCTGCGCCGCGCACCGGTGGGGGAGCGGGACATCCTCTCCGTCTCCCGGCGCCGCAACCCCGTGAGCCACCCGACGGTGGTGTTCCGGCGCTCGGCGGTGCGGGCGGCCGGCGGCTACGAGCACGTGCCCCTGGCCGAGGACTACTGGCTGTGGGTGCGGATGCTGCGCGCGGGCGCCGACGTGCGCAACGTGGCCGAACCGCTGGTCGGCTACCGGGTCTCGGCGGGCTCCTACGAGCGGCGCGGCGGATGGCGCGTGCTCCGCGCGGAGCTCGCCCTCCAGGCCCGCCTGCGCGGGATCGGCCACGTCGGGTTCCTACAATGGGTGCGCAACGTGGTGGTGCGCGGCGGCTACCGGTTCGTCCCCACCCGGCTCCGGGAGCTCGCCTACCGGGCCATGGTCGGCGCACCCCGCCCCTGACCGTCCCGCACCGGCACCCTCCCCGCCCGGCCCCCCGGCTCCGGCACCGACCACGAAAGGAACTTCTGCGATGAGTGGTTCGCCCGAGCGCACCGCCGGCACGGCGGTGCCCCCCGGGGGTCCCGCCGCGGGGTTCCCGCCCCGCGGCGCCCCGCAGGACAGGCCCGTGGCGTGGCTGTGGATCCAGATGCTGCTGGACTCCGTCGCCTGGGTCGTGGCCCTCGTGCTCGCCCTGGTGCTGCGCTACGAGATGGAGCTCCAGTTCATCAGCGCCCCCGGGCTGCTGCTGGTGTCCCTCGTGGCCGTGGCCGCCCAGCTCGTCGTCGGCTTCTCCTTCGCCCTGTACAAGGGGCGGTACTCCTTCGGCAGCTTCGACGAGGCCAAGCTCCTCGTGGTGGTCACCCTCATCGTCACGGCCGTGGTCCAGGTGCTGCTCCTCGTGGTGGGCACGAGCATCGGCATCCCGCGCTCCACCGCCCTCATCGCGTTCCCCTTCGCGTGCCTGTTCATGGCCGCCTTCCGCTACCTCAAGCGGATGTACCAGGAGGCCTCCGCCCGTCCGGGCGCCTCCGCCCAGCACGTGGTGGTCTACGGCGCCGGCTACCTCGGGACCTTCCTCATCCAGCGGATGATGCAGGACCCGCACTCGGAGTTCCTGCCCGTGGCCCTGCTCGACGACGACCCCGCCAAGAAGCACCTGCGGATCTCCTCCGTGCCCGTGCTCGGCACCCTGCACGACCTCCGCGACGTCATGGCCCGCACCCGCGCCTCGGTGCTGATCGTGGCGATGTCCGGCGCGGACCCCCGGATCATGCACCGGGTCGCGGACGCCGTGGCCGGCACCGGGATCCGGGTCATGACCATGCCCCCGCTCGGCGAGGTGCTCACCGCCAAGCACCAGGGCGCGGACTTCCGGGACATCAGCATGGAGGACCTCATCGGCCGCCGCCCCGTCGACATCGACGTCGAGGAGATCGCCGGCTACGTGAAGGGCCGCCGCGTCCTGGTGACCGGCGCCGGCGGCTCCATCGGCTCCGAGCTGTGCCGCCAGCTCGTCGGCTTCGAGCCCGCCGAGCTGATCATGGTGGACCGCGACGAGTCCGCGCTGCAGGGCACCCAGATCTCCATCACGGGGCGCGGCCTGCTCGACGGCCGCGACACCGTCCTCGCCGACATCCGCGACCCGGAGTCCGTCGGGGCGATCTTCCGCGACCGCCGCCCCCAGGTGGTCTTCCACGCGGCCGCCCTCAAGCACGTGTCCCTGCTCGAGCAGTACCCGGACGAGGCGTGGAAGACCAACGTCGTCGGCACCCTCAACGTGCTGCAGGCCGCGGAGGAGGCGGAGGTCGAGGTCTTCGTCAACATCTCGACCGACAAGGCCGCCAACCCCACCACGGCCCTGGGCCACTCCAAGCGCGTCGCCGAGAAGCTCACCGCGTGGATGGCGGACCGCACCGGGCGCCGGTACGTCTCGGTGCGCTTCGGCAACGTCTTCGGGTCCCGGGGCTCGATGCTCCCCCTCTTCACCGAGCAGATCCGGCAGGGCGGCCCGATCACGGTGACGCACGCGGAGGCCACCCGCTACTTCATGACCATCCCGGAGGCCTGCCAGCTCGTGATCCAGGCGGGGGCGATCGCCCGCGGCGGCGAGGTGCTGATCCTGGACATGGGCGAGCCCGTGCGGATCATGGACATCGCCGAGCGGCTGCGCGTGATGAGCGGGCGCGAGGACATCGAGATCGAGATCACCGGGCTGCGCCCGGGGGAGAAGCTGCACGAGGACCTCATCGGCCTCGGCGAGAAGGACGAGCGGCCCTTCCACCCCAAGATCTCCCACGCGCGCGCCGACCGCCTCGACCCCGCCCAGCTGGACCGGCACACCTGGAAGGTGCGCGGCGGCATGGTCTACACGGGCACGATCCCCGTCGTCAGACCGTCCACGCAGCCGCCGCCCACGTCGGTCCAGCGCCCGCGCAGCTCCTCGGGGCGGGCGTCGTGAGCCCGGCCCCGGTCGTGCTGCTCCCCGCCGGGCTCGACCTCACCGACCCGGGCGCCGCCCCCGACCCGGAGGAGCTGCGCCGGCTCGGGGAGCTCGTCCTCACGGTCGGTGTCCCTGCCCTCGTGCTCAGCCTCCTGCTGCCCCTGGCCGTCAAGCCGCTGCTCGCCCGGTGGGGCGTGCTCGACGTCCCCAACGAGCGCTCCTCCCACCACCGCACGGTCGTGCGGGGCATGGGCCTGGCCGTGGCCCTCGCCGTGCTCGCCGCCTACGGCTCCGCCCTGCTCACCGGCGCGATCGAGGTCGACCGCTCCGTCGCGCTCGTGGTCCTGGCCGTGACCGGGCTGTTCGCCGCCCTCGGCTGGGCCGAGGACTACCGGGGCGTGTCCGTGCGGGCGCGCCTGGCCGCGCAGCTGGGCATCGGCCTGGCCGCCACAGCCGTCCTGGTCGCGGTGCTCGGCACCTCCGCCTGGTGGCTGCCCGTGGGCACCCTCGCGATCGCCGCCTACGTGAACATGGCCAACTTCATGGACGGGATCAACGGCATCTCGGGGCTGCACGGCCTCGCCGCGGGGCTGCTGTACGCCTGGGCCGGCGCCTCCAACGACCTGCCGTGGATGATCGCCGCCGGCCTCGCCGTGGCGGGCGGCTTCGCCGGGTTCCTGCCCTGGAACCTCGGCCGCGGCACCGTGTTCCTCGGCGACGTGGGCTCCTACCTGCTGGGCGGCTCGCTGGCCGGCATCGCGGTCGCGGCCTTCCTCTCCGGCGTCTACGTCGAGTACCTCCTGCCCCCGCTCGCGGTCTACGTGGCCGACACCTCCGTGACCCTGCTCCGCCGCGTCCGCGCGGGGGAGGCCTGGTACCGGCCGCACCGCCAGCACGTCTACCAGCAGCTCACCGACGTGGGCCTGTCCCACACGGGCTCCGCGCTCGTCGTCACGGCCGCGACCGTCCTCGTCAGCGTCGCCTCGGTCGTGGGCCTGCGCACGGGGCCCGTCGCCACGGCCGTGGCCGGCGCGTTCGTGCTGGCGGTGCTCGCGCTCTACCTGGTGCTGCCCGCGCTGCTCGGGCGCCGTGCGGGCGTCCGCTCCCGGACGGGGACCCGCCCGTGAGCGCGGCCCTGCTCAGCGTCCTGCTCGGCGCGGGGCTGATCACCGCGAGCCACCTGGTGACCGTGCTCGTGGCGCGGGCCACCGCCGGGACGGACGGGCCGGTCGCCGCCCCCGTGCTCGCCGCGACGTACGTGCTGAAGGTGCTCCTGCTCGGCTGGGTCCTGCTCACCGTGCCGGCCCCCGGCTGGCTGGTCCCGGGCTGGGGCGCGGCCGGGGTGCTGGCCGCGCT